>CAKZOQ010000053.1 GCA_937136445.1 uncultured Gemmatimonadota bacterium | reverse complement strand
GGCGCGGTGGGGGTGCAGAGGGTGGCTCCCAACTCCATGAGCGCCTGGTTCCAGTCCCCGGGCCGCACGGGATCCACCAGCTCCATCGCCTGATCCCGGTACCAGGCATCCCCGGGATCCGCCTCGTCGAACCAGCGGGCCAGCACGCGCCGGACGTTCCCATCCACCGCCGGAACCGGCTCCCCGAAGGCGATGCTGGCCACCGCGCCGGCGGCGTAGGGGCCCAGCCCGGGGATGTCCCGAAGCCCCTCGTACGTCGTCGGGATGGCACCTCCCAGATCGTCCCGGACCATGCGGGCCCCGCGGTGCAGGAAGCGGGCGCGCCGGTAGTAGCCCAGCCCCTGCCAGGCCAGGAGCACCTCGTCCAGCTCCGCAGCCGCCAGCGTGGCGACATCGGGAAAGCGTTCGAACCAGTCGTCCCAGTACCCCAGCACCGTGGCGACGCGGGTCTGCTGGAGCATCATCTCAGACACCCAGGTGCGGTACGGGTCGTCGATGCCTCGCCAGGGGAGTTCCCGGCCATGCTCGTCGTACCAGGCGAGGAGGGCGTCGCGGAGGTCCGACGGGTCGTCCAGGGGGAGTTCCGCCGTGGCTTCGGGGGGAGGGGTCGGAGTCATGCCCGAAGGTAGAGATCCCGCTCCGGCGGGTCAGGGGGGCCACCGCCACCGACCAGCGGCCTGGAGCCGCGGCCATCGCTCCTCAGTCGGAGCCCACCCTCCGGTACTGGACCCGACACCCGTCCCGGGAGAGCACCAGGAGCTCCTGGGTCTTCTCCACTACCTGGTGGGTGACCATGGCGTCGTTGGCCGCCTGGAGCACCAGGCGCAGGGGGTCCTCTTCCACCCGGTAGTCGCCGGAGTGGAAGTAGGCACCGGCCTCCGGGCCGCCGGGGGCGTCGAACACCCCTTCTTCCATCAGCTCCAGTCGCTCGGGGTACGGGGGTGTGCACCCCTCCTCGGAGACCTTGGCCCACGGCCCCACCCACTCCGCCGTCCACTCCCTGTCATCCATGGTCGTCTCTCCCGTCGTGGAGGCTCCGCCGCCCGGGTGGCAGGCGACGACGAGCACGCTCGCCGCCGCCCACACCCGACGCAGGCCAGGGCTC
Source organism: uncultured Gemmatimonadota bacterium (assembly GCA_937136445.1). Lineage (GTDB taxonomy): Bacteria > Gemmatimonadota > Gemmatimonadetes > Longimicrobiales > Gaopeijiaceae > JAJCZZ01. The sequence goes on along the minus strand of CAKZOQ010000053.1, from coordinate 5,328 downwards.
AAAGCAGCCCGTCCACCTCGCCCTTGAGCGCGTCCGCGCCGGCGGCGCGCTTCTTCATGGCCCGGAGCCCGGAGGCCCGGTTCTTCTTCTTACGCTCCTTGGCCGGTAGCTCCTTGGCGATGGTGGTCATCCGTCGCACCTCGGAGGGAGACATGACGGTCTTGTCGTCGATGATCTCCAGAGCCTTGGCCGGATCGGCCTCCCGATCCTTGAACCGGCGCCCCACGCGCTTGGCCTCGATGACCCCATAGTGGGGCGCGAGGGTGTCGTCGTCCATGGCCGCCTTCAACGCCTCCACCCCTTCGTCCAGGTGGTCGCCACCCAGCGCCAGGGTCAGGAGCAGATCCGGAGCCGACAGGACCTTGAGGGCCGCTGACGCATGGCTCTGGTCCCGGGCCGGTTCGACCATCACGCTGCCCTTCCCTGCGACGCGGACGGGCATCCCGTCCAGCTCCCAGGTCACCGACACCCGGACCGTGTGGGCGCCCGGTGCCGGGAAGAGGGCACCCTGGGCTCCACGGAGCAGGGTGAGATCGTGGGTCATGGACTCCCCGGCCTCGAGGGTGCTCATCTCCTCTTCTTCGATGCAGCGCAGGATGGACTGGAAGCCCCGGACCGTGCCGGAGGGATCCACGACCTCGCCGCGAACGTGCTCCGTTTTCAGCGAGAGGGAGTCCGGAACCCGGAGCGGCACCTCGGCGTGGTTGGTGAGGGTGAGGCGCACCCGCACCGGAGCTCCGATGGGCACCGAATCCAGCAGGGGCTCCACACTGAGCTGGAGGTCCTCCCCCAGATCGAGGCGGTCCTCCGGGCTGACGGGTGTGGACCCGTAGGACTGACCGAACGGGATCATCCCCGGCCGCACCCAGGGATCCGGCATGTGGCGAAGCCTGCGCTGGTCGGCCCCGTTGAAGGCCCACTGGACGTTCCCCGGGAAGGTGCCGGCCGACGCCGCGATGGTCCCGGTGGTGTTCATGAAGCCCGTGTCGGCGGTGTTGTGGTAGAGCCCCATGGCGTGACCGATCTCGTGGACCGCCGTGCGGAAGTAGGGTGCCGCAGCCGCCCCGAAGCGCTCGCCCGCCACCGTGCCCCACTGGGAGGTGTCGGGGATGGTCCAGTGGGAGGCGATGCTGGCGCCTTCCCGCGGGATGTTGTTGGAATCCCCTCCATACGCATCGTACATGATGCCCCGGGAGGTGGAATCCAGTCGCCGGACGCAGATGAGGTGGTAGCGCCACTCGTTGTCCAGGTCCGAGGAATCCCGACGGTCGAGCATCGCGGCGTGCATCTCGGCATCGGACCAGAACTCACCGGAGGGCTCGGAGAGATCGGTGTCGCTCTCGTAGACGGAGACGTCCCAGTCCACGGCCTCGTAGACATCCGCCCAGTCCACGCCGCCGCCGTTGTCGGCGGGGTACTCGGACTGGGAGACGCGATCCACCTCCAGCACGGCCTTCCGCAGGAAGGGAGAGACCCACCCCATGGAGATCCGGCCCACGTCGGTGCCCACCGGGTCCTTCAGGTCTCCCTCCAGGTAGGTCGCTCCGGACGGGTACCCCGACGGTGCCGGCTTGAAGGCCATGTAGGCGGAGAACTCTCCCTCGTTGGTCCACGAGTTCGACGAGGAGTCGAACCTGTGGCGCTCGAAGCGGAGGGTGAATCCCGAACCGATGGTGAACCACTCCAGGATCCCCGTGACCCGGAGGTAGTAGCGGTACCCACTCCGGGGGAAGATGGGGATGCCGGCGCTGGGGCTGGGGTCGGGGTTGGACACGAACCGGTACGACGGCCAGCGTTGGATGATGTAGGCGTTGTGGTGGTAGAGGTCGCCGGACGCCGTGGTGCCGGCGCCGTGCCGCTCCACCCGCATGGTCCCGTTGAACCGATACCACCAGGTGTCCTTGGGCCGCCACTGGAGGAAGTAGCAGCCGTGGCGCAGGCTCTGGAATCGGTAGGTCGGTTGCCGGTAGACCGGCCCGATGCTGATGGGCTGGGCGTACCGTGCCGCCACCGAGGTGGTGGCCAGGCGCGGAGGGTCGTCGGTGGACTCGGCCCTGCCCTCGGGGACGAGGGACTGGGGGAGGGGTGGAGCGGAACGAGAGGGGGTCATGCAGGCCTCCTTGGGTCGTGCCGACCTGCCGGGAGGAGCGCCGCGGATCCGCTCGGAGGCAGCTCGGCGGCCGCCCGTCCAGCACCGGCTGGGAAGCGACTCTTCCCTACGCAGCCTCCGGGCCTGCACGGCCCGGGCGAGCCGGGTTGGGGTCGGCGATCTGTGAACAGCCCTGGGGAGGGGTTTCAGCGTACACGCCCGCAACGCCGGAGGGCAAGGATTTCCTCCGGGACGCGTCGCGTCTTGCGGGGACGGAGCGGGCCCCCCATACTCGTAACGTAATGGTTACTTATTCCAGAGAACTCGATCCGGTGCTGAAGGCGCTGGGGGATCCGGTGCGCCGAGAGATCGTGCAACACCTCGCCGCCGAACCCCTCGCCGTCCGCCCCCTCGCCGAGCGCTTCGACATCAGTCGACCGGCCATCTCCCGGCACCTTCGCATCCTCACCGAAGCGGGCGTTCTCACCCGACGCCGGTCGGGACGGGAGAACCACTACCGGGTCGAGCCCGGGGCCCTGCGTCGGGTGGAACGGTGGCTCCATTCCCTCTGGACCGGGCACCTGGGTGCCCTCAAGACCCTCGTGGAGGAGGAAGCCTCGTGAGCGAGTCCACCCTGGGCGACATCGTCGCCACCATCGACATCGCGGCGCCTCCGACCGCGGTCTGGCCGTTCCTGGTGGAGGAGGAGCACGTCCCCCGCTGGCTCGGATGCGTGGAGTACCGGAAGGAGCCCGGGCACGTCTTCTACATGCAGCCGGATCCCGGGAAGCGGGCCGCCGGCTCCATCGAGGGGGCCACCCACTGCGCCGTCCTGACGCTGGACCCACCCCACCGCTTCGTCTTCTCCTGGTTCCTCCCGGACACCCCCGAGACCCGGGTGGAGATCGAGCTGGAGGCCCAGGGCGAGGGGACCCGGGTGACGCTGACCCACAGCGGCTGGGACCAGTTCGACCCCGCCGACATCCAGGCCATCTACACGGCGTTGGCCGGCGGATGGACGAGCTCGGTGCTGCCCAACCTGAAGCAGTCGGTGGAGGAGGGCTGAGGCTCTGGGAGGTCGGGCCGCGCCCTGGACGCTCTCGGGGCTCCTGGGAACCGCCGGCCAACCCCCCCATACTAGAGGGAGCTTGTCTACCCTCCTCCGGAGAGCCCCGTGCGCTTCACCACCTACACGAAGTACAAGGGACGCTGGCTCGACGCCTTCAATCTCGAGTCGCTCCTGGAGCACCTCTCCGACTTCCTCATGGACGGGGGCTTCGCCGGAGGACCGGACTACCATCCCTACTGGGGCTGGTCGGGACTGGACGACACCTCCTCCACGGACGCCCTGAAGGAGGCCCTCCTCCAGGCGCTGGTGCAGAGTGGGCAGCTGACGCAGGAGATGCTGGACGAGCTCCGAGGCGAGGGCGAGGGCGACGAAGCCGTTCAGCGACAGATCGCCGAGCTCCTGGACGACCTCATCCAGAAGATGGTGGAGGAGGGCTACATCAACCTGGAGACCGGCAATCCCCAGATGCCCGGCGCCACCTACGACGTCACCGGCCAGGGCAACGTGGACGAGGCCGCGCAGGCCGCCCAGCAGGTGAACTTCTCCCTCACCCAGAAGGGGATGGACTTCCTGGGCTACCGAGCGCTCCGCGGCCTTCTGGGAGCGCTGGGAAAGGCCAGCGCCGGGTCGCATGAGACGCCGCACCTTTCCACGGGCATCGAGGCCGAGGCCGCCTCCAAACCCTACGAGTTCGGCGACACCATGAATCTGGACATCCCCGCGACCCTCAAGAACGCCATCGAGCGCGAGGGACTCGAGGTGCCGCTGAACCTGGAGTACGGCGACCTCATGGTGCACCAGTCGGAGTATCGATCAAGCTGCGCCACGGTGCTCATGCTGGACATCAGCCACTCCATGGTCCTCTACGGAGAGGACCGCTTCGCGCCGGCCAAGCGGGTGGCTCTGGCGCTCAGCCACCTCATCCGCACCCGCTTCCCCGGCGACTCCCTCCACGTGGTGACCTTCGGTGACCGTGCGGAGGAGATCCCGCTGAGCCAGCTCGCCAAGGCTCAGGTGGGGCCCTTCCACACCAACACTGCCGAGGGCTTCGAGGTGGCTCGCCGCCTCCTCATGGCGCAGAAGAAGGACATGCGCCAGATCATCATGATCACCGACGGGAAGCCCAGCGCCATGACCCTCCCGGACGGCCGCGTCTACACCAACTCCGGTGGTCTCGACCCCAACATTCTCCGGCGCACCTTCCAGGAGGTGGCGGCGTGCCGGAAGTCGGGGATCCCCATCAACACCTTCATGCTGGCCCAGGATCCCTATCTGGTCCAGTTCGTGAAGAAGGTGTCGGAGATCGCCCGGGGGAAGGCCTATTTCACCAGCACCATGACGCTCGGCCAGTACATCATGATGGACTTCATGAAGCGGAAGAGACGGCGGGTGGGCTGAGCCCCCCCGCGGCCCGGAACGCCGAACGCCCCCGATCGACTCGACGTCGATCGGGGGCGTTCTCGTCGGAAGGCGGCCGCGACCGTGCGGCAGCCTCAGGCGGGCCCCGTCAGCAGCTCACGCAGTTGTGGTTGTTGGCGGAGCCGAGCTCCTCCAACAGCGCCACCGTCGCCGGGTAGGGCTGCGTGCGCTGGTAGGGCCCGTTGGCCATGTCCGCGGTGGTCTGACCCTCGCGGCTCACCGCCGTCACGTCGGCTCCGTGCTCCACCAGATAGCGGATGAGCTCGTTGTCGCCTCGGGAGGCGGCATGGTGCAGCGCCGTGTAGCCGTTGTGGTCCGGGACGTTCACATCGGCACCGATCTCCTCCACCAGGTACCGGACCGCCGGCACCCATCCGTCGTGGGCGTGGCGGTGGGCGTTGGCCGCGAATCCCTGTCCGTAGCCCACGCCCGAGGCTGCGTGGATGGGATGGACCGCAGGGCCGCCCACCGGGACCGGCGGCAGGCCCGAAGGGTCGACCTTCTTCTCGTCGTCCGGATTGTACCGCCGTTCCGGCACCTTCTGCGTGGGGATGCCCGGGTCGGCTCCGTGCTCCATGAGGAGGCGCATGGCCGGTACGTCCAGGCCGTAGGCAGCCCGCCAGAACGGCGTGGCGCCCTTCGTGTCCACCTGAAGGAGATCGAAGTTGAACGACATGTACCAGAGGTGCTTCTCCAACCGATGGTTGGGGTCGGCCCCGGCCTCCAGAAGCGCCTCCATGAGCTGCAGGTG
>CAKZOQ010000052.1 GCA_937136445.1 uncultured Gemmatimonadota bacterium | reverse complement strand
CTGCACGGCATCCCCGTGGTGCTCAAGGACAACGTGGACACCCGGGACATGCCCACCACCGGGGGTTCGGCGCTCCTGGCGGGGTCCGTTCCGCCGGACGACGCCGTCCTGGTCCAGCGACTCCGCGACGCCGGGGCCATCATCCTCGCCAAGGTCAACATGAGCGAGCTGGCCTCCGGGGTGACCATGAGTTCGGTTCCCGGCGGCGGCTGGATACGGAATCCCCATGATCTCGCGCGCTCGCCCTCCGGATCGTCGGGTGGGACGGGGGTGGCGGTGGCGGCGGCCTTCGGGCAGGTGGGCATCGGGACCGACACCGGGGGCTCGGTGCGCGGCCCGTCCACGTCGAACGGCATCGTCGGCCTCAAGCCCACCCACGGGCTCCTGAGCCGCGACGGGATCATCCCCCTGGCCCTCTCCTTCGACGTGCCGGGGCCCATGGGTCGCCACGTGACGGACGTGGCCCACATGCTCGGCGCCATGACCGGCGTGGATCCGGCGGACACGGCCACCGCCCGGAGCGCGGGACGTTTCGAGACGGACTATACTGAATTCCTGGACGAGGACGCGCTCCAGAGCGCCCGCATCGGCGTCCTGACCCAGGTGTCCGGTGCCGACGGCGAGGTGGACTGGGTCGTGGAGTCGGCGCTGGAAGCCATGCGCGCCGCCGGGGCCACCGTCGTCGAGGTCACCCTCCCGGACTGGCTCTGGGACGCGAAGGGCGACTGGTACACGACGCTCCGCTGGCGGGAGTTCCGGGACCAGATCCCCGCCTACCTGGCCACCCTGGGCCCCGAGTATCCGAAGACGCTGGAGGAGATGGTCGAACGGAGCCGGGCGCTGGCCTCGCCCACGGCGGAGGGCGGGCGGCCCAACCCCACCCGCTGGAGCCTCCTGGCCCAGGAGGACGTCAGCGGCGTGCCGGAGGACGCGGAGTACGTCGCCATGCGTCGGCACGGCATGTCGCTCCTCCGGACCCTCCTGGACGGCATCCTCCAGGAGGAGGAGCTGGATGCCTTCGTGTATCCCACGTCGCCCACCCGGCCCTCGCTGGTGGCGGGGGGCGGGGGAGGGGGCGCCCCGTCGGCGACGAATCTGGCGAACCTCACCGGCTTCCCGGACCTCATCGTGCCGGCGGGCTTCACCAGCGACGGCCTTCCGGTGGGGATTTCCCTGATGGGCCCGGCCTTCAGCGAGCCCCGACTCCTGGCGCTGGGCTACGCCTTCGAGCAGGCGACCCGGGCCCGGCGGACGCCGGTCCTCACGCCGGCGCTCCCCGGGGAAGGCGTGCCTCGATAGCGGGCACACGGCTGCGCCGTCGCCGGAGACTGGGGCCGACGGCGGGAGCCGGTGGAGGGGCCGGTGGCACGATGGATGCGTCCTGTGGTGGGTGAATCGATCCTACCACAAGGACGCACTGATGAAGATATCGACCCCACGATCCCTCACCGCCCTGGCCGCGGGCATGCTGTTGCTCGGCGCCTGCAGCGACCGCCAGCAGGCCGACATGGAGGCCGAACTCGACGAGGCCCAGGCCGAGATGGAGGCCGGAGTTCAGCAGGCCCGGGCCGACGCCGATGAGGGCATGCGCGAGCTGCGCGCCTCGCTGGACCGGACCCTCGCCGACGCCGATCGCGAGCTCGACGAGCTGGCCCGCGATCTGGATGCCGCCGGCGCCGAGGCCGACCAGGAGCTGAGCCAGACCCTCGACGAGCTCCGGGAAGAGCAGGCCGAGCTCGATGAGGAGATGGAGCGAATGGCGTCCGCCGGTGCGTCCGAGTGGAACGACGCTCGTGAGGGACTCGCCCGCCGCACCGCCGAGCTCGAGTACGAGCTGGAGCAGGCGCGCCTCGAGGCCGCCGACGGTGCCGAGGCCTTCACCGACGCCGTGCAGTCCGGTCTTCGGCGCTCCGAGATGGAGTTGAACGAACTCGAGCGCGAGATGGCCGACATGAATGCGGACGCCTCGGAGGAGACCCGTGAGATGGTCGCCGACGCGCAGGCCAACTGGCAGGAGCTGGAGGAGGACGCGGACCAGCTCGGAGAGGCCACCGAAGAGGAATTCGCCGAAATGCGCACCGCCCTCGCCGAGGGACTCGCCGAGCTACGCCGGGACATCCGCGCGGCGGAGTTCGAGCTGCGCTACGACGACAACGAGGACGGCTGAACGCCTGAGGATTCCGGGGCGGTCCTCGTGAAAGGGCCGTCCCGGAATGCGGGCCCCCTCAGGGCTCCAGCACCACGCGGAAGCGTGCCGCGTTCGTGATCATCCGCTCGTACGCTTCGTTGGCCTCTTCCAGCGGGTAGGTCTCGATCCGGGGCGTGATGTCTGCGAGGGCACTGAAGTCGAGGGTGTCCTGGGAGTCCGAGGCGTCTCCGCTGGGCCAGCCCGAGATGGAGCGCCGGGCCATGATGAGTTGCATGGCGCTCACCTGCATGGGCTCCTGGGAGGCGCCCACCAGCACCAGCTCACCGCTCCGGCCCAGGCCGTCCACCACCGCGGTGGCCGCCTCCGCCGAGGGCGCCGTCTCCAGGATCACCCGGGCACCGCCCAGCGCCTGGAGGGCCTCGGCGGGGTTCTGGGCCCTGGTGTCGATGTAGTCGTGGGCACCGAGCTCTCGGGCCAGCTCTTCCTTGTCCGGTCCCCGGGAGAGGGCGACCACGTGGAAGCCCATCCGCCGGGCGTACTGGATGCCCAGGTGCCCCAGCCCACCCACACCCTCCACCGCCACCAGGTCGCCGGGCTGGGCGCCCGTGTTGCGCAGGGCGTTGTAGGTGGTGATGCCGGCGCAGAGCAGGGGGGCGGCGTCGGCGGCGTCGAGGGCGTCCGGGATGCGGGCCAGCGCCTCCTGGGGCGCCACCAAGTACTCGGCGTAGCCACCGTCGTAGGAGATGCCGCAGACCGTGGCGTTCTCACACGCGATGAAGTCGCCGTCGCGGCAGGCCTCGCAGTGGAAGCAGTGGCCTCCGTGCCAGCCCACCCCGACCCGGTCGCCGGGCTCGTAGCCCACCACCGCGTCCCCCACGGCGTCTACGCGCCCCGCCACCTCGTGTCCGGGAACCCGGGGGAGCTCCAGCTCGGGCCAGAGTCCTTCCTTCACGAAGGCGTCGGAATGGCAGATCCCGCAGGCCTCTACCGCCACCCGCACCTCGTTCAGGCCGGGCTCGGGGATGGGGAGCTCCACGGCCTGGAAGTCTCCGCCTGCTTCCTGGATCTGCATCGCCTTCATGGTTGCCACGTGGGTCGCTCCGGATGGTCGGGTAGGGATGGACGCAGGGGGCTCGTAGGGGCGTGGTGGCGAGACGTTCCGCCGCCTGGGGGACGCGTCCATGGTTTCCGCCCCTTGCCCGGGTCCTGGACCCGACCCAATCCTGACGCCCCATCCCCATGAAGGAGGTCGCCCGTGCCCGCTCCGCATCATCTCGCCCCTCCGGCCCGGTGGCAGGTCGCCCCGGCCGTCGCTCTGGCCGTGGTCCTGACGCTGGTTCTGGCCCTGGCCCCCACCGACCTTCGCGCCCAGGATCCTCCGGCGGTCGGCCCGCCGGAAGGTTCGCTGGTGGTGGTGGGCGGAGCCATGGCTGATCCGGCCATCTACGAGCGGGTCCTCGAGCTCGCCGGAGGGCCCGACGCGCCC
>CAKZOQ010000051.1 GCA_937136445.1 uncultured Gemmatimonadota bacterium | reverse complement strand
TCGGGTCTCGGCGGTGATGCACGCCGACCTCATCCTGGTGCTGGACGAGGGGGAGATCGTGGAGCGGGGCCACCACGAGGAGCTCCTGGCCCGGGGGGGCACCTACGCGGCGCTCCTCCGGCGGCAGCTCCTGGAGGAGTCGTTGGTGGGCGAGGGAGACGGCGAGGCTACCAGCGAGCTGGCGCGGACCTGAGGGGGGGGCTGGCCTGAAGCCTGCCGGGAACGGCTGGCAGCTTGTGCCGGGGGCGAGCTTATGACACCTTAAGGTATCATCACGACACGTTCCGGTATCACTACGATACCTTTCCATACCCTCGGGAGCCCCCACATGCCCTCACGCTCCTCCCCCTCCGTCGCCGACATCGGCGATCGACATCGGCGCTACAGCGTCCTTGCGATCTTCTCCCTGGGGCTGAGCTACACCGCCCAGACCGCGGGTCACCTGTTGGATCCCGCCCTGGAAGGGTGGGTGGACGTGGCGACGCTGGTGACGGCCGCCGGGGTCTTCGTAGCGTTCGTCCCCATCGGCCTCTGGAAGATCCGGAACCGCTCCACCACCGAATGGCGCGTCTACCGGGGAGAGGACGGCTTCGTCCACCACACCCTCCGCCAGGCCAAGATGGGCTCCTGGCTCACCACGCTGCTGGTCGTCGTCGTCCTGGAGTCCTTCGCCGAGCGTTTGGAGGCCCTCCCCACCGAGTTCACCCTGGACCTGATCCTGGCGGTGCTCCTCATCTCCTTCGCCACCGTCTTCCTGGTTCAGGACCGGGACCTGGCCGAGCCGTCACCGGACGTGCGACCCGGTGCGTGACGTCGAGCTGAAGAACCGACTCCACGTCCTGCGGGCCGAGCGCCGCATGACCCAGCAGCAGCTCGCCGACGCCATCGGCGTCTCCCGGAAGACCATCAGCACCATCGAGGTCGGGCGCTTCGTTCCCGCCACGACCATCGCCCTCCTCCTGGCCCACCACTTCGGCGTCTCCGTGGAAGAGATCTTCTGGATCGACGAAGACGAGGGCTGAGTCCCCCACTCCGGAATCCTCATGGCCGACAACCCGTCCGGGGCCATCCACCCCACCCGATTCCTCCTGGGCTGGCTGGTGGCGAGCCTCCTCCTCACCCGCTTCCTCCCCCTCCCCTTCCCCCTGGCCGACGAAGTCTCCGAGCTCCTGGGGGTGGTGCTCCTCGTCCCAGGCGCGGCGCTCCTTCTCTGGAGCCAATTCACCCTCTCCCGGGCCGGGACTTCCGCGGATCACGACCGGGAGACCACCGCCCTGGTGACCACCGGCCCCTTCCGACTCAGCCGAAACCCCATCTACCTGGCGCTTCTCGCCATCCTGACCGGGATGGGCCTGCGCTACCAGAGCCTTTGGGCCATCCTTCTGGCGGTTTTCGTGGCGTGGGCTCTCCGGCGCTGGACGGTGGTGCCGGAGGAACGGTACCTGACGGAGCGGTTCGGAGCCGACTACCGGAGGTATCGCGAGTCCGTCCGGCGCTGGGTCTAGCGGGTCGTCCTCACCGCCCAACCGCGGCCTCCGTCGCTCCGATCCGGCCAGGTGGAGCGCGGGACCGACGAACCGACGGGCACGGACACCGTGGCGGCGAGGCGGCTCAGTTGTCCCACTCAGGGAGGTGGCGCCGGAGGAACTGCACGAGCTCCGTCCCGGAATCGGTGATGAGGTCCGCCCCGAGGGCGGTCGCCTCCTCCGCTCGCTCCTTCACCCCGGCGCCCGAGGTGAAGAGGACCACCGGGGCCTTCACCGCGGACTTCCGAAGGTCCCGCAGGAGTTCCATGCCCGCGTCGCGGTTATAGCGGTCGCCCTCCTTGCGGCCGATGTCCGAGACCACCAGCCGGTAGGAGTGGTTCGCGAACGCCCGGAGTCCCTCGGCGGTGTTCTCGGCCAGGTCCACCTCGACCCCGCCTCGGGTCAGCTGCTCCACGTAGTAGCTGTTGTTCTTGATCTGGTCGTCCACCCAGAGGATCCGGGCCGGAGAACTCGTCGCCGGGGCCGGCTGCGGCCGTCGCTCGGGGAGCCGGAGGGTCGTCCCCTCCTCGCCGTCGGACAGCGCCTCCCGGAGCGAGGCCACCTGGTTCTGGAGATCGGCGATGAGGTTGGACTGCTGGGCCCGGACCTCCTCCATGGAAAGCTCTTGACCCCCGACCTTCAGGGTGAACTTCCGGCTCCGCGCCGACGAGATGAGCTCGTTGAGGGCAGGGGCGAAGCGGACGAAGACGAAGAGGACCAGGAGCGGCCAGGAGAGGGCTGCGAGCGCTTCGAGAATGCCGGCGAAACCGTTCATGAGATCCTCCGTTCCTGTCCAGGTGCAGGGGCGTCCGCTCGTCCACGTCGGTGGCCCCCAGAGTGCCGATCCGGTGGCACGCGCGCCAGACCGGCGGGGTCAGCGCCTTCGGAGGGCCTCCCGCGCCTCGTCGAGAACACGTCGCGCGACGGTCTGGAGCACCGGGTCCCCCTGGTACGCCCGATCGTACAGGCGCTGGAGACCGTCCATGCGTGCCCGCAACGCCGCGTGGTTGGTCGGGTCACGCGCGTGGGCCGCGGTCTTCGCCGCCCGTTCCTTCATCGCCCGGGGAAGCCCGCCCACCCGGTGGAGTTCGTCGGTGGCCCGGGTGTGAAGGAGCTGGTTGTAGGCGATGTGCTCCTCCCGATGGAGAAGGACGCACGGAAGCACCTCCTCGTACATGCGTTCCAGCCGCCCCAGGACGTCGATGTCCGCGTAGTGCTGGGCTTCCACCACGTGATGCCACTCCCAACTCCCCCGGGCCTCGACCTGCCCCTCCTCCTCGAGGGTGCGGAAGATCCGCGCCTTGTGCCGCTTGCCATCGGCGTAGGAACAGAGGATCCGCCAGCTCCCGGGAATCCGTGCATGGGGGACGCCGAAGACGCCAGGGATGTCGGCATCGTCTGCGTCCAACCCGAGCACGAAGCGCCGCGGCATCATCGCGGGACGCTCCTCACCACCGGTTCACTCGCGAGATCATCGTGTCGAACCGAGCGTCGTCCCAGGGATCGTCCAGCGGGGAGGGCCAGACGAGCTCCAGCGAGCGTTCGGTGCGCCAGGCCACCGGTATGGACTCCCGCAGACCGGTGCTGGTCAGCCCCAGGTTCCGCACCGCCCACTCCCCCACGTTGTACCAGAGCTGCGGGCCCGGGCAGTTGTCCCGCTCCATGCGACTGGCCTGTCGGTGCCCCCAGACGTGCGCGATGCCCTGGGTGTCGCGGAGGTGGCGGAGAAGCGCGCGTCCCGCCAGGAGCTGCGGAAGGGTCGGATGCGGCACCGGGGCGTCGGTTCGTCGGAGGTGCCGGATCTGACGCAGCGAGGGGTAGCGACCCTCGAACTCGATGTCCACGGCCCGCCCGTTGGAGACACTGTTCAGCCCGGCCGTGAGCGGCCGCACCTGAAGCACGTCGCCCCGTCGGAGGATCACGAAGTGGGCGATGGTATGGTCGTAGCGGGACGGATTCGGGTTGAAGAAGTACGTCTGGTGCAAGAAGGCCCCCCGCACCTGATCCAGCGATTGCCGGTCGTGCCGGCTGTAGATCTGCTTCGGCGGGTCGTTGCGCGTGCGGGTCGTGCCCGCGGTCTCGGCGGTGCGGTCGATGATCTCCATGGCCTTCCTCCCACGAACATCATGCGGAGGCGGGGGCGCCCAGGCCAGGGAGGGGGCCGACGCGAGAGCGGACTCCTTGTGGTGACGGGCCCGGACAACCACTAATGCCGGAGCCACGAGTCTCCTCCTGCCCGAATGCGCCTATGTTCCGGTACGACAAATTCGAGATCGAGCTCCGGAAGGACAACAGCCATTTCGAGCGGTTCCGGCGCAGTTCGCTCCATGACCTCGTTGCGTTGCTGAAGCGGACGATGCCCCCCGCCACCCCTGCGGAGGTGCAGAAGGAGATGGCGAAGGTGCCGGCGGCGAAGTGGACCACCAAGTACACGAACGTCCATCGGTACCTCACGCAGGCCTTCCACCTCCAGACCCACAGGGCCGCGGCCGCGCCGGTGAACATCCCCGGGTACACACCCGGGAAGTGGCAGCAGGAGAAGGACCGGGACGGGCGGTGGCACAACTTCGTCCTCCAGGAGCGGGGCAACTCGTGCGGACCGGCCTGCGTGGCCATGGTCAAGCGCGGCGTGCACCGGCTCGCCGCCAATCAGGTCAACGAGCAGTTCATCCGGGGTCTCGTGGCGCTGGCCGAAGCCGGACGCCTCCACGAAGGCGTGTCGGCGCTGGGCGCCGTGGCGAGCAATGCGCATGACTGGATCAACGTGGGGTCGATGAACGCCCCCCTCATCCGGGTGCTCCTGGAGCAGCCCCACCGGGTGTCGACGGCCCGGGACGCCGGCGGCATGGCCCCGGCGGCGCTTCTGGAGGAGCTCAGGAAGTGCACACCGACCAAGCCGGCCATCGTGGGGTGGCTCTGGGGCGCTGGGGGCGGGCACTGGACCTGCTGTGTGGGCCCCACGGCCGACGGGGCCGATCTGGTGATCCTGGATCCGTGGGAGGGGGTGCAGTACGTGGAGAACTCCGACCCCGGTTTCATGTCCTACCAGGGAGGCCAGGGCACCTTGGACCTGAGCGACCCGGTGCTCGTCTAGGCGACCCGCGGAGGCCGCCATCGTGAGCATGAGGCTGAGCGTCCTGACCGGTGGGAAGGCCGGAAGCCTGGTCCGATTCCGGACCGGGCCGGTGGTCATCGGACGGGCCGCCGAGTCGGACCTCCGGCTGGACGCGGAGCTCGACCTGGCGGTGTCGGCCCGCCACGCGGTCCTCGAGCTCGACGACGACGACTGGTACGTCCGGGACGCCGGGAGCACGAACGGGACGATCCTGAACGGTACCTGGGTCCGGGGACGCGTCCGGCTCGAAGAGGGGGACCGGATCTCCCTCGGGGCCTCGGGCCCCACGCTCCGCTTCCACCGGGAATCTCCCGGCCGGACCCACTCCCTCCCACCCACCAAGGACCTGGACCCGCCCGGCCCTTTGGATCCCATCGACCCGGAGCTGGAGCCGTCTCCCGTGGATCCGCAGGAGCCGGTCCCGGTGCAGCCGTCCGCCGGAGCTCCTACCAGGTCAAGCGCAGGCTCGCCCCTCCTCTGGACCCTGGCTGGACTCGTCGCCGCCGCTGCCCTGGTGGCCCTGATCATGCTGCCGCTGCGGCGCGAGCGGGCGGAAGTGCGGGAGCTGACGCAGCGACTCGACAGCCTTCAGGAGACCAGCCGTCGGTTGATCTCCGGGCTCCGCGACCAGGTGAGTGGCCTCGAGAGTGCGCTGGAGGCGTCCCGGTCCGAGCTGGAGGAGCTGGGCGAGGATCTCCAGCGGGCCAGGACCGCCGGCGACCGTGGTCAGACGGCGGTCCTGGAGCAGCGGCTGCGGGAGGCGACGGAGGAGTTGGGCCGGAAGGAGCGGGCTGCCGGGATCGACTTCGCTACGGTGGCGGGGCTCAACCGGCCAGCGCTGGCGGAGATCT
>CAKZOQ010000050.1 GCA_937136445.1 uncultured Gemmatimonadota bacterium | reverse complement strand
CACCGCCACCAGCTCCCGGAGCTCCTCGGTGATCCCGATCCCGGCGCCGGTGACCTGCACCGGGACGCCCCGGGCCTCCAGCTCCCGGGCGTAGGCGTCCAGGAATTTCTTGGTGCGGGTGAGGATCATGAAGTCGCCGGCGCCCCGCTCCCCTGAGTCCATCCGCCGGCGGATCCAGCTCGCCAGCCGGGCGGCATCGTCGTCGCAGACCTCCCCCCGGTTGGAAGCACCGGCCCCGACGTCGTACCGGAAGATCCCCTCCGGGCCCTCGTCTTCGGGTGGGCGGGTGTTCAGCGGTTCGAAGCGGGCCTGCTCCAGGGTGGCCTCATCGGGAAAGAACTCCGCGGCATCGAAGACCTGGTTCACCAGATCGCCCACCGGGGGCCGGGACCGGAAGTTGGTGGTGAGCTCCACCACCTCGCCCACCTCGTGGAAGCGGCGCTTCACCACCTCGTAGAGCTGGATGTCGGCCCGACGGAACCGATAGATGCTCTGCTTGGGGTCGCCGACCACGAAGAGGGCGCCGGGTCGGGGGACGGCACGGCGCCAGTCGCCGGACCGGGGGCCGGCCTCGGCCGATCCCGTCTCCGGGGATTCCGGGTCGGCGGGCCCCGCCGACGGCGATCCCCCTGACACCCCGTCCTCCTGCGGCGGCGAGGCCAGGAGGAACATGAGCTCCGCCTGGAGGGGGTCGGTGTCCTGGAACTCGTCCACCAGGAGTCGCCGGTAGCGCTCCCCCAGCTCCCTCCTCACCCTGGGCCGCTGTCGGAGGAGCCGGGCCGTCAGGAGGAGGAGGTCCTGGAAGTCCACCACGCCGGCCCGCCGTCGGTGCTCCGCGAAGGCCTCCGCCGCCTTCCCCGCCAGCGCCAGGGCCCGGGCGTAGCGGTGGGCGTACCAGCGGTGGAGGAGTTGATTGGCCGGGGCCTCGGGCCCCACCGAGAAGGCGTCCAGCTCCGCCTGCAGCTCCTTGGTGAGGGCCTTGTCTCGCCATCGGTTGTAGGTCACCTGATGCCCGCGGGGGCCTGGCTTGGTGACCTCCTCCAGCGACTCGAAGAGGTCCGCCGGCTCCGCCCATTGCGTCACGTCCCGCTGGAAGGCCACCGTCCGCAGACGGCGCTGGGTCCGGTCCCACCCCTTGGCCGGAGGACGGTCCGGCATGAGCTCCCCACCCCGATCCACCAGCCGCTCGAGCTCCCGTCGCACTCGCGCCACCGTGCGCTCGCCCGGCGGATCGGCGTCCTCGGTAGGAAAACGGACGTCGGGGTTCTCCACCAGGTGCTCGAAGAGCCCGAAGAGATGGGCCGGCTGGAGTCCGGACGCCGAGAGCTCGCCCAGGAGGGGGTCCTGGTCCCGCACCGACCGTTCCAGCCAGCCCTCCCAGAAGCGGCGTCGGTAGGGGACCTGCTCCTCCGCGGGAAGCTCCCGGAAGCCCGGATCCAGACCCACCTCCAGCGGCCGCTCCCGGAGGAGCCGGGCACAGAAGGCGTGGATGGTCCCAACGAAGGCGCGGTCCAGCTCGTCCACCGCCGTGTCCAGGCGTCGAGCCACCTCTCGGGACTCGATGGCCTCCGGGTCGTCGTCCGGCCCACCCGCCGCCTCCCGGGCCTCGGCCAGCGCCTGGGCCCGGCGGCGCTCCAGCTCGTTCTGGAGCCGCTCCCGGAGCTCGCCAGCGGCCTTTCGGGTGAAGGTCACGACGGCGACCTCTTCGACGGTGGCGGTCCCGGTGACCAGGAGCCGAACGATGCGGTTCACCAGCTCGGTGGTCTTTCCGCTTCCGGCGCCGGCCTCCACCAGGATGTTGGTATCCAACGCCTGGCGGATGCGCTCCCGGGCCTTCTGGTCCTGCAGGGGAAGCTCGAGGACGTCGGAGGGGGTCATGGAGGCGGAGTGGAGGGGGAGGCGGCGACCGCACGAAAGGTGCCCCGGTGACCACGGCGCCACCAGCCCCGCGGATCGCCTCCCCGCTGCGTGCACCACGAGGGGGTGCAGGGCTGACACAAATCGCGCAACATCCTATACTTAAAGCTATCCGCCTTCATTCACCCTCCCTCCGAGGGTCCCCGGAGTCG
>CAKZOQ010000049.1 GCA_937136445.1 uncultured Gemmatimonadota bacterium | reverse complement strand
GGACAGATCAACATCGTGGACGCCACGGGCCGGAGCATCTCCACCACCAGCGAGACCCAGGCCCGACAGTGGAAAGGACACCGCTACGGCCGCCACTACGCCGCCGCCGGCAATGTCCTCGCTGGTCCGTGGGTCGTGGACGCCTTCGCCGAGACCTTCGAGGCGACCGAGGGCGCGGGACTCCCCCTGGGGGAGCGCCTCCTCCGCTCGCTCGAGGCGGCCGACTGGTCCGGGGGCGACGCTCGCGGGCGCATGGGTGCCACACTCCTCGTGAAGCTCGAGGACTCCGGCTACAACGGTGTGGACGACTACGTGAATCTCCGGGTGGACGACAGCCGCAACGCCGTCAACGATCTCCGGAAGCTCTACACGCGGTGGCAGTCGGTCCGAGCCCAGATCCCGGGAACCCGGATCGTGGGGCAGTCCGCCGGAGACGACGTCCGCTGGCTCCAGGCGAGCCTGCGGGAGCTGGGCTACCTGGACGCCGAGCCCACCGGTCTCTTCGACGACGCCACGGCCGGCGCGGTGTCCCGCTACAAGAGCGAGCACGGCCTCGGCTCGTCGCCGTCGGCCGGACTCGAGACCGTGAACTCCATCCGCCGACAGCTCGGGGGGGACCGATGAGCCGCACCTGGAGGGGAGGTACGCCGTCCATGAAACGCGGGTGTGCGCTGGCGCTGACGATCCTTGCCGCAGCCCTGTCCAGCCCGCCCCAGGCCCACGCGCAACAGGCCCAGGAGCTGGACTTCGTGCGAGAGGACGACCGCATGAGCAGCCTCTCCATCGTCGGGTACGACCCGGCCACCGGCGACGTGGGGGTGTGCATGGCCTCCAAGTTCTTCGCGGTCGGGCCGGTGGCCGCCTTCGCCCGGGGCGGCGTGGCCGCCATGGCCATCATGGGCGGAGGACCTTTCCGGGAGGGCGAGCGCCTCCTCGACTGGATGGAGGAGGGGCTCTCCCCGGCGGAGGTGCTCACCCGTCTGCGGACCGAGTACGACACCCTCGGCCAGCTCAACATCGTGGACGCCCAGGGCCGGAGCATCTCCAACACCGGCCCGGGCTCCTCATTGTGGAAGGGCTCCCGCTGGGGGAAGAACTACGCCACCGCCGGCAACATCCTCGCCGGCACCTACGTGGTGGACGCCTTCGCCGACGTCTTCGAGGAGACGGAGGGCTCGGGGCTTCCGTTGGCCGAGCGGCTCCTGCGCTCCTGCGAGGCAGCCCACGCCGTGGGCGGGGACGCCCGGGGCATGCAGGGCGCACAGCTCCTGGTCTACCGGGAGGGCGCCGGGTTCCGTGGCACCGAGCTCGTGGTGGACCTGCGGGTCGACGACAGCTCCAACTCCATCGCGGATCTGCGGGCGCTGTGGGAGGAATGGCAGTTCCACCACGGCTCCGGGGCGGGCTTCCAACCCATGGGGCAGACGGCGGGCAACGACGTTCGCCAGCTCCAGGAATATCTGGCGACCCTGGGCTATCTCGAGGCCGGGGACGCCCGGGTGTTCGGCGCCGACGGCGAGCCCGGCGGGATCTTCAACGACGCGACCGCCGAGGCGGTGATCCGCTGGAAGGTGGACAACGGCTGGGACGAGGGCCCCTACCTCGTCCAGTACATGCTGCGCGACATCGCGGAACAGGCGGCGAACGTCGGAGGTGGCGCATGAGGACGACGCTCGGGGTGCCCCTGGTGCTGGCCGCGCTGATGTCGGTTCCTCCTTCGCCGGGTCTCGCGGGCCAGAAGCCTGGCGCGGCCCCCGTGGCCATGGACCTGACCCGCGAAGAAGACATGATGAGCAGCATGGGGATCGCGGGCTACGACCCTGAGACCGGGGAGGTCGGGCTCGCCATGGCCTCGCGGTTCTTCGCCGTGGGCTACATCGCCACCCATGCCCGCGGGGGCGTGGGCGCCATCAATACGATGGGCGGCGCCCCGTATGGCGACGGGCCCCTCATGCTGGACTGGATGGAGGAGGGGGCCTCGCCACAGGAGGTGTTGGACCGGCTCCAGGAGCGGTACGACAACATCGGCCAGATCGTCCTCGTGGACGCCCGGGGCCGGAGCGCCGGCT
>CAKZOQ010000048.1 GCA_937136445.1 uncultured Gemmatimonadota bacterium | reverse complement strand
GGGGCGAGCCCCCTGTACGTGGCCATCGACCTCCAGTGGCATCCCAAGTCCATCTACCCGTCGCCCCAGCACCACGAGCAACAGGAACACGACTACCTGGACCTCATGGGGGCCCTCCTCGACGCCGGGGCCGACCCGGACGTACGCCTGGAGAAGACGCTCTGGTACACCGAGTACAACTTCGAACGTCTCAGCGTGGAGTTTGCCGGTGCCACGCCGTTCTGGCGCGCCGCCTACGGACAGGACGTGGAGGCGATGAAGCTCCTCGTGGAGTACGGGGCCGACCCCACCATCCCCACCAAGAGGATGCCGGAGCGTCGCTTCCGTGGGTACGACGAGGAGGACGTGGAGGACCCGTCGGGCCTCCCGCCGGTGCCGCTCTACGGCCCCGCCGCCTACCCCGTCCACGCGGCCACCGGGATCGGCTTCGGAGAGGGGTACGCCGGCGGGTTCCACGAGGGAGCGCCGAACGGGTGGCTCCCCGCGGTCCGCTATCTGGTGGAGGAGCACGGGGCCGACGTGAACGCCCGGGACGTCAACGGATACGCCCCGCTCCACCACGCTGCCAGCCGTGGGGACGTGGCGACCATCCGCTTCCTGGTGGAGCACGGGGCCGAAGTCACGCTGGTGAGTCGCAGGGGCCAGACGACGGCCGACATGGCCAACAGTCCGGTGCAAAGGGTTCCGGTGCACGAAGAGGCCCTGGCGCTCCTGGAGAGCCTCGGAGCGGAGAACAACCACAACTGTCAGGTCTGCTGACGATGCACCGAGCGCTCCTCGCCCCCCGGGGCCTGGCCCTGGGGCTGGCTGCCGTCCTCGCGGGAGGGTGTGCCAGCTATCAGCCGGCGCCGGACGTAGCCTCGCTCCCCGAGGGTCGGGAGGTGCGGATGCAGCTCTCGGATGCCGGGAGCGACCGGGTCGGAGAGTACACGGCAGGGGGTGACCGGACGCAGGTGGAGGGGGCCCTGGTCCGGGTGGATCCGGACCGCGTGATCGTGGCCCTGTGGCGGAGCGACGTGATGGCCGGCACGGCTCGTTTCGAGCCCGGACGGGTGGAGGTCCCGCTGGAACGCGGACACATCCTGGAGATGGAGGAGAAGCGGATCTCGCCGGTTCGCACGGCCGGTCTGGTCGTGGGGATCACCGCGGGCGTCTACCTCATCTTCGATCAACTCTTCGGCGGCAGCACCGCCGGAGGCCTCGATCCCGGCGGCGGGCCCGACATCACGGTGCTGCCCCGCGCGATCCTGGCCCTGTGGCACGGAGGCGCCTGAGCAGGCCACGACTTCGGGCCCATCCCGCCGGGTCTTCATCGATACATCAGGCATGAGCAGGACCGGGCTTCCCAGGGGGGGAGATGCCCGGACGACCCGCGACGACGAGGAGCCGTATGTCTTCCAACGTTATTCGAACCGCAGTCGGGCTGATCGCTGCATCGGTCCTCACCATCCTGTTCGCAGCGGCACCGGCGTCGGCACAGACCGGGACGGTCACCGGCATGGTCACCGACGCCTCCAGCGCCCGTCCCCTGGACAACGCACAGGTGTCGATTCCCGGGACGGGCATCGGGGCCCTCTCCGGCACCAACGGCCGATTCCTGCTCGTGAACGTCCCGGCGGGTGAGCACACCATCCGGGTGCAGCTCATCGGGTACGGCCAGCAGCAGCAGACCATCTCCGTGGCACCCGGAGAGACGGCTACGGCCAACTTCAACCTCTCCCGCAGCGCCATCGAGCTGGACGAGATCGTCATCACGGGCGCAGGTGAAGCCACCGAGCGGCGGAGGCTGGGCAACACGGTGGCGGCCCTCAACGTCAACGACATCGAGAACGCCCCGGTGGTCTCGGCGGCGGAGGTCCTCCAGGCACGCATCCCAGGGGTGGATGTGAACACCACCGGGGGCCATGCAGGATCCGGGTCCGACATCCGGATCCGCGGGGTGGGGAGCCTGACGCAGAACAACAGCCCCATCGTCTACATCGACGGGGTGCGGGTGGACGCAGGCCGCGACGGGGAATCGGCAGCCTCGCCCTCCCGCCTGGACGACATCAATCCCGAGATGATCGACCACATCGAGGTGCTGAAGGGGGCTGCGGCAGCCACCCTCTACGGTACCGAGGCCTCCAATGGCGTCATCCAGATCTTCACCAAGCGGGGCCGGCAGGGTTCGGCGCGCTGGACCTTCAGCGCCAGCGCAGGCGTGAGCCGACACATCGAGGAGAAGGACCTCGCCGGCTTCGCGCTCGCGCAGGACCCCACCCCGGGACGCGACCTGGGGACCCTGCACCTCAACGAGTTCTGGGGGGCGAACAACCAGCCCTATGAGCTCTATGTGGCCGACTACGACTACGCGCTCTTCGAGACCGGCGTCTACCAGGACTACTCCCTCTCCGTCAGCGGTGGCACCGAGGAGATCACCTACTTCGTGGTGGGTCGATGGCAGGAGGACAACGGGGTGCTGGGCGGGAAGGACTGCACCCTCCCCAGCGGCTACGACCAGTGCTTCCAGGTGGATGGCTTCGACATCTTCGAGGACACCAACGAGTCGAAGCAGATCGACGCCAGCGTGACCTTCCAGCCGGCGGCGAACCTCCGGTTGGAGCTCAACTCCCGCTACGTGGACCGGGAGACCCATCCCCAGGACAACACGGCGGGGAGCGTCGCCACCCTGCAGATCTCCAAGCCGGAGGAGGCCAGCGCCAGCAACGACTTCGGGACGCAGATCTTCAACACCACGAAGGAGGGCTTCCAGGTTCGGTGGGCGGACAACACCGAGCGCTTCGGAACGTCGCTGAAGGCCGGGTACACCCCCATCCCCAACCTCAACCTGAACGTGACGGGCGGGCTCGACGTGGTCCGCTCGGTCTTCCTCTTCACGCGTCCCTTCGGCCATGCCGTGGACGGGTTTTCCAACTTCAATCCCCAGGGGATCCGACAGGTCACGAACCGGAACCGGAACGAGTACTCCCTGGAGGCGTCCGCCAGCTGGGAGTCCACCCTGAGCAGCGAGCTCTCCTCGTCGCTGGTGGTGGGGACCCAGGTCCTGGTCTCGGACCGGCAGATGGTGCTCTCCGAGGGTGAGGAGTTCCCGGGCCCGGGCATCGACGTGGTGGGCGGCGGGAACAACCAGACGGTGGACGAGGAGCAGGAGCGCACCGTCAACAACGGGATCTTCGTGCAGGAGCAGATCGGCTTCCGGGACTACCTCTTCCTGACGGCAGGTGCCCGCCTGGACCGGCACTCCGCCTTCGGTGAGAACGCCAGCGCGGCGGTCTACCCCAAGCTGAGTCTCTCCTTCGTGCCCAGCGACCTCCCGTCGTGGGACGGCATCGGGCCCATCAGCACCCTTCGCTTCCGGGGCGCCATGGGGCAGTCCGGCCTGCAGCCGGGCTCCTTCGACCGGTTCAGCACCTTCGCCCCGGCGAGCTCCGGCGGGGGACCGGCGCTCCTGCCCTCGAACCTGGGCAACCCGGATCTGGAGCCCGAGGTCACGACGGAGATCGAGGGCGGGTTCGAGGCCGGTCTCTTCTCCGACCGGGTGGCGTTGGAGGCCACCTACTGGAACCGGACCACCGAGAACCTTCTCATCGCCCGCCAGTTCCCGGTCTCCGGCGGCTTCATCCAGCCCCAGCTCGACAACGTGGGGGAGATGAAGGCCTGGGGTGTGGATCTGGCCCTGAGCGGCATCGTCTACCAGCAGGGTGACCTCAGCATCGACCTCTTCGCCAACGGGGCCTACCTCTACCAGGAGGTCACCGACATGGGGGGGATCCTCCCCATCCGGCAGGCGTCCGTGCGGAACCTGGGGGTCATCCGTGAAGGCTATTCGCCCCAGTCCCAGTTCGGGGGGATGCTGCTGGACGTGCCCTTCCCCTACGACATCGATGGAGCCGGGAGCCCCGCCTCCGAGGCGGACATGCTGGACTTCCTCTCCGAGCCCCGGACGGTGGAGCAGCTCGAGGCGCTGCTCATCGGGGTGCCCGGCATCAACGGCACCCTCACCGACAACTACCTGGGCAAGTCGGTCCCTGATTGGCAGGGCTCGTTCGGTGGGACCGTCCAGTGGGGGAATCTGAGCATCACCAACAACTTCTCCTACAAGGCGGGCAACTTCCGCGTCACCGCCCACACCCGGGCGTTCCGCAACGGGAACCCCGCCATCGGCCGGAACACGGTGGAGTCGGCGGGCAACGAGGCGGTCCTCCTGAACCCCGCCAGCACGCCGCAGGAACGGCTGGACGCGGCCCTCTGGTTCCGGGACAACGCCCACTCGTTGGGGAGCCGTCTCAACGGGCTCAACCGGGTGGAGAACGCCGACTACCTTCGCTGGCGCGAGGCGAGCGTCTCCTGGGCGGTCCCGACCTCCGTCGCCGGTTCGCTGGGAGCCGATGCCCTGACGCTGACGGCGTCGGGACGAAACCTCATGCTCTGGTCTCCCTACCCGGACCTGGATCCGGAGACGGTCCAGCTGGACAACGTCCACGCCGGACACGACGCCCACATCATCGCTACGCCGCGACGCTTCGGGCTGTCGCTGCGGCTGACCTTCTGACCTGGGACGAGGAACGAGCCATGACAACCATGCGACTGTCCACGCTCCCGACACGGATCCTCCAGACCCTGATGATCGCAGGAGCGGCCGTGGGCCTGACGGCCTGTGACGAACTGAGTACCGAGGTGGAGAACCCCAACGTGGTGGTGCAGGAGGACGTGGAGCGACCGGCGGCGGCCAGCGCGCTGGTCAACGGCGTGCTCCTCCAGTCCGCCGAAGCCATCGGCCACCTCTCCGCTGCCCACGGAGCCGTGACCGACGAACTCACCTGGCGTGGGAGCTTCGACGGGGTGGGGGCCCTGGACCGGGGCATCCTGAGCCAGAGCGACCAGCGCTACACCTCCGACGGCTACGAGGCCCTGACCATCGGGCGCTGGCTGGGTGACGAGGCCATCCGCGTGCTGGAGGAGCACCGAGCCAACGACGCCCTCACGGATCTGGGCTTCCTGGCCCGCGCCTACTACGAGACGGGCCATATCTACATCCTCGCCGCGGAGACCTTCGAGGAGTTCGCCATCTCCGACCGTCGCGAACCCGGACCCATCGTGGAACGGGGCCAGCTCTTCCAGACGGGAATCGACCGCCTGGGACAGGCGGTGTCGCTGGCGCAGGAATCGGGCGACCCCGATGTGGAGCTGGCGGCTCGGGCGCACATGGCGAGAGGCCACTGGGCCCGGGCTCTGTGGCAGAAGCTCTCCGGCGGCGTGCCGGCGGACCCCCTCATCGACAACGCGGACGCCAACGCCCTCGCAGAGGCCGTCCTCGGGCAGGTGGGCCCCGAGTGGGAGTACGTCTACGACTACAGCCCCACCACCCTCCAGAACCGTGTGGCCTTCGAGACCAATTCTCGCCGCGAGGTGGTCATCGAGAACCACATCATCCGGCAGGATGCGTCGCTGCGTCAGAGCTGCTGGCCCGGGAACAGCGCCTGTGAGGAGGACGGCATCGAGCTGTTGGATCCCATCGACGGAGTCCAGGATCCGGCGCTGCGCCGCGAGGCCTGGGATTTCTTCAACGGATTCATCTACAGCCCCAACGTCACGGTCTCGGCCCGGGAGCTCCACCTGATCCTCGCCGAGGCGGCGTTGGCTCAGGGAGACGATGATGGGTTCGCCGAGCACATCAACGCCGTTCGGGCGCTGGAGTCGTCGCTGACGCCCTACGATCCGGCGGTCCATGCCGACATCGATCCCCAGGAGCTTCTGGTGCACATGCGCCGGGTCAACCTACTCGTCCAGCTGCAGCGCCGCCTTCTGGACATGTATCGCTTCGGCATCACGGCCCCCGAATGGGGGAGCACCGGGGAGGCCTTCCTGAGCCCGGGTACGGTCTTCCCCAAGTCCGACCTGGAGTGCGACTCCAACCCTCAGGCGGGGTCGTGCTGACGACGATCCTGCCCCCTTCTCACGGAGGTCCGCCGAGGCGCGGCCCCGTGCGCACCGAACGGAGGTACCGAGCATGCGGGTGATCCTGTCCGCCCTGGTCCTGGCCACCGCCCTCCTCCTGGGACGGGCCCCGGACGACGTCGTGTCGTCGGAGCAGCCCGTCCCGCCTCCTGACTCGTCGGCGTGGACGGGTTGGGAGCACCCCGTGCCGGAGCCGGAGGAGGCTTCGCCGGACGTGACGGCCATGACGGAGGTCGTGGGGGAGTACTGCGTGCGGTGCCACAACGAGCGTCGCCTCCGTGGCAACCTGTCGCTGGAGGACTACCGGATCGAGGACGCCGCGTCGGAGCGGTGGAGCGAGACCACGGAGCGCATGATCTCCAAGCTGCGCCTGAACATGATGCCGCCTCCCGGAGCCGAACGGCCCGGCGGGGACACGGTCCTGGCGTTGGCCCGGACCCTGGAACCCATCATGGACGACGCGGCGGCCCGGAATCCGAACCCCGGCCATCGGAGCTTCCAGCGACTCAACCGACCGGAGTACGAGCGGGCCGTCCAGGCCCTCCTGGACCTCCGGGTGGACGCCGAGGACTTCCTTCCCCCGGACACCTACAGCGACAACTTCGACAACATCGCCGACGTCCAGACGCCGTCCAGTACCGTCATCGACGCCTACCTGCGAGCCGCCGCCGAGATCGCCCGCATGGCGGTGGGAGACCGGAACACCACCCCGACGCAGGCCATCTACACGGCGCCGCGAACGCGCTCCCAGCTCGAGCGTCTGGAAGGAGCGCCCCACGGGACCCGCGGCGGGATCTCCGAGCTCCACACCTTCGTCGCGGACGGCTGGTACACCTTCGATGCCAGCTTCTACACCGATCTCAACGGTCCCTTCTTCGGCCGCTGGGCCCGGGGGCAGCAGCTCGAGCTCTCCATCGACGGCGAGCGGGTGGCCATGATCGAGGTGGACCGGTTCCTGAACGAGTCGGACCCCACGGGCCAGACCCGCGGCACCGATCCCGTCTTCGTGCGAGCGGGCCAGCGCCAGGTGACCGCCGCCTTCCTGACGACCTTCGACGGGCCGCCGGAGGATGTCATCGCGCCCATCCGGCAGTCCCTCGCCGATCTGCAGATCGGGACGGCGGACGGGATGACCATCCTCCCTCACCTCTGGCAACTCAAGATCTCCGGGCCCACCGAAGTCCGGGGCATCTCCGAGAACGCGAGCCGTCGGAAGATCTTCACCTGCCGCCCCGTGAAGGCCGCGGAGGCTCCGGCGTGCGCGCGACAGATCCTGACCCGCTTCGCCGAGCAGGCGTACCGGCGGCCGGTGACCGATGCCGACCTCGAACCGCTCATGGAGCTCTACGAGCAGGGAGAGGACGAAGGTGGCTTCGAGGTCGGCGTCCGGTCCGGGCTGCAGGGGGTCCTCTCCAGCGCCGACTTCCTCTTCCGCGTGGAGGAGACCGCCGGCGCGGCGGGCCCCGGGGGGGTGTACCGGGTCAGCGACACCGACCTGGCGTCCCGCCTCTCCTTCTTCCTCTGGGGCCTCCCCCCAGACGACGTCCTGGTGGAGCTCGCCGGGGAAGGCTCCCTGTCGGACCCGCAGGTTCTCGGGAGCCAGGTGGATCGGATGCTCCAGGATCCCCGGGCCGAGGGACTCAGCTCCCGCTTCTTCAGTCAGTGGCTCCGACTCCAGGATCTGGACGCCGTGGCCCCCGATTCGGACACCTGGCCCCAGTTCGACGCCAGCCTGCGGGAGGACATGCGGCGAGAGACCCAGCTCCTCTTCACCCACCTCCTCCGGGAGGACCGGAGCATCCTGGAGCTGTTCACCGCCGACTACTCCTTCCTGAACGAGGGGCTGGCCGAGCTCTACGGGATTCCGGGGGTTTCCGGGGAGCACTTCCGCAAGGTGACGGTCCCCGCCGACGAGCGGCCCGGGATCCTGGGCCACGGGAGCGTTCTGGTCCTCACCTCCCACGCCAATCGCACCTCGCCGGTCCTGCGGGGCAAGTGGATCATGGAGGTCCTCCTGGACAGCCCGCCGCCGCCCCCTCCGCCGAACGTCCCCGATCTGGAGGAGACCGACGACGCCCGGGAGGGACGATCGCTGACGGTGAAGGAGCGGCTGGCCATGCACCGGGCCAACCCGTCGTGCAGCAGTTGCCATCGCGTCATCGACCCCATCGGGGTGGCGCTGGAGCGCTACGACGTCACCGGGGAGTGGCGGATCAACGACGCCGGCAACCCGGTGGATCCGTCTGGAGAGCTCTGGGACGGGACGGTCGTGGCGGGGCCGGTGGAGCTCCGGGACGCCCTTCTGGAGTACCGGGAGCCCCTCCTCCGGGCCTTCACCAAGAACCTCATGGCCTACGCCCTGGGGCGACGGATCGAGCACTTCGACCAGCCCACGATCCGGGGCATCGTGCGACGAGCGGCAGACGACGGATACCGGGTCTCTTCCTTCGTGGAGGGCGTGGTTCTCAGCGACGCCTTCCGCATGAAGCGGGCCCCGACGCCTACCACCGAGACGAGCCACTGACGGGCGTGCCCTCGGGCACCCGACGACGAGCATTCCAAGGAGAACCTGCATGAGATACCTGACCGGAGCCCACATCGGCCGCCGCACCTTCCTGCGAGGGATGGGTGCCATGGTGGGGCTGCCCCTCCTGGACGCCATGATTCCCGCCGGCAAGCCCGGCTACATGCGTCGGCTCGTGCCGGATCAGCCCCGTCTCATCGCCATGGAGCAGAGCCACGGCGCCGCCGGGTGCAACGAGTGGGGGGCGACCCGGAATCTGTGGTCCCCTGCCCAGACCGGCCGGGACTTCGACCTCGGACCCACCAGCATGGCTCCGCTGGAGCCCTGGCGGGACTACCTCACCATCGTCAGCAACACCGACGCCCGGATGGCGGAGGCCTTCAACCCGCAGGAGATCGGGGGGGACCACTTCCGGTCCACCGCCACCTTCCTGACCCAGCAGCACGCCAAGCAGACCGAGGGTTCGGACGTGTACATCGGGACCTCCCTGGACCAGATGTACGCCGAGCGATACGGCCAGGAGACGCCGATCCCGTCCATGCAGCTCTGCATCGAGCCGGTGGACCAGTCCGGCGGGTGCCCGTACAACTACTCGTGCGTCTACACCGATTCCATGAGCTGGAAGTCGCCGGTGGAGCCGCTTCCCATGATCCAGAACCCCCGACAGGCCTTCGACCAGCTCTTCGGGGCTGGCGGCACGGCGGAGGAGCGGGCGGCGCGCCTGCGGACGCGTGGGAGCATCCTCGACGCTCTGGTGGAACGCATCGGCCAACTGTCGAGCCAGCTCGACGGGCCGGACCGGAACCGCCTCGACCGGTACCTCTCCGGGGTCCGGGAGCTGGAGCGCAGGATCCAGCTCACCGAGGAGCGGAACGACTCCGGCGAGGCCCGGGAGATCCCCGAGGCTCCGGCGGGGGTCCCGGATTCCTTCCGGGAGCATGTGGAGATGATGTTCGACCTTCAGGTCCTGGCCTTCGAACAGGACCTGACCCGCGTCTTCACCCTCAAGCTCTCCCGGGACGCGTCGGCCCGCGTCTACCCGGAGAGCGGGGTGAACGCCGGCTTCCACCCCCTCTCCCACCACGCCAACAACGAGCGTGAGATCCTCCGCTTCGCCGAGCTGAACCGCTACCACGTGGAGGTCGTGACCTACCTCCTGGAACGGCTCCACGAGACCACGGAGGGCGGCGTACCCCTGCTGGACAAGACGGCCGTCGTCTACGGTTCGGCCATGGGCGACCCGAACATCCACAACCACCGTCGTCTGCCCCTCTTCTTCGCCGGGAAGGCCAACGGTGCCCTGGAGGGGAACCTCCACCTGAAGACGCCGGACGGCACCCCCATGGCGAACGCCTTCCTCAGCCTCATGCACGGGCTGGGCTTCGACGATCTGGAGAGCTTCGGCGACAGCACCGCGCCCCTTCCGCTGAACCACCCGGTGTGAACGACCTACGGGAGACCCGACCCATGACCCACCCCCTCCGTACCGCCGTGGCCCTCCTGGGGCCCCTGGTACTGACCCTCGTCCTCTCGGCCCACGTGGTCGTCGATTCCGAGCTGGCGGACGCCGCCGAGCGCGGCGACGCCGAGACCGTGCAGACACTCATCCGTGCCGGTGCGGACGTGAATGCCGCGCAGAACGGCGGGATGACGGCTCTCCACTGGGCGGCCCAGGGCGGCCACCCCCAGATGGCGCGGATGCTCCTGGTGGCCGGTGCCTTCCCGGATGCTGCCACGCGGAACGGCGGCTACACGCCCCTCCACCTGGCGGCCCGGGCGGGTCACGACGCGCTCATCGGCGTCCTCCTGGAGGGCGGAGCCGATCCCGGCGCCACCAACTCGCTGGGGACCACACCCCTCCACTTCGCCGCCTCTTCCGGGCTGGTGGAGGGCATCCGGCTCCTGTCCCAGGCGGGGGCGGAGGTGGATGCCCGGGAAGGCGCGTCGGACCAGACGCCTCTGGTCTTCGCGGCGGCGGCGGGGGAGGCGGGGGCGGTGCGGGCGCTCCTCGAGGCCGGGGCGGACCCCTCCCTCACCACCCGGGTCATCGATGTGGTGGCGCGGGCCGAAGAGGACCAGGAGCTGAAGCGACTTCGGGACGAGCGGAAGATCCTGGAGTGGGGTGAGGGGTTCGTGGAGGGTGGCTACGGCCGTTCGCCGGAGCCGGGGGAGGAGGAAGAGGAGGCCGAGACGGGTGAGGAGCCGGCGGCCGCGGAGGCGGAGGAGGCCGACGAACCGGAGACGGCGGAGGCCGGAGCCGAGGAGCCCGCCTCGGAGGACGGGGAGGACGAGGAAGAGGAGCCGCTGGAGCGCATGCGGAAGAGCTTCGTGGACCTCATCGAGAAGAAGGGTGGCATGACGCCCCTCCTGCACGCTGCGCGGCAGGGGCACGCCTCGGCGGTGGAGGCGCTCCTCGACGGCGGCGCCGACCTCGAGCAGTCCAGCGCCGACGGGACGCCCCCCCTCCTCATCGCCACCATCAACGGCCACTTCGACCTGGCCATGCGACTTCTGGAGCGGGGCGCCGACCCGAACCACGCCAGCGACGCCGGAGCCACGGCTCTCTACGGCGCCATCAACCTGGAGTGGGGCCCCACCTCGTGGTATCCACAGCCCAACGCCCACAAGCAGCAGGAGACGTCGTACCTGGAGCTCGTCGAGGCGCTCCTCGAGGCAGGGGCGGACCCCAACGCCCGTCTGGAGCGGGAGCTCTGGTACACCGAGTTCAATACGCCCCGACTCTCCACGAGCCACTGGGGTGCCACGGCCTTCTGGCGCGCCGCCTACGGCACCGACGTGGCGGCCATGAAGCTCTTGATGGAGTACGGGGCCGATCCCGGGATTCCCAGCCGCCGGAAGCCGGGGAGCGGATTCGACTATCCGGACGGCGAGGAGGACGAGAGCGGACTGTCGCCGGTTCCCGTCGGCGGGCCCGCAGAGTATCCCATCCATGTGGCCAGCGGGGCAGGCTATGGCCTCGGCTTCGCGGGGAACGCCCATCGCCACAAGCCGGGCGGGTGGATGCCGGCCGTCCGGTACCTCGTGGAGGAGCTGGGAGCCGACGTCAACCAGCGAGACCATCAGGGATACACGGCCCTGCACAACGCCGCCTCCCGGGGGGACACCGAGATGGTGCGCTACCTCGTGGAGCAGGGGGCCGACCTGACCGTGGTCAGCCGATTCGGACAGACCGCGGCCGACATGGCCAACGGACCCTACCAGCGGATCCAGCCGTTCCCGGAGACGCTGGCGTACCTGGAGAGCCTCGGCGTGGTGAACAACCAGAACTGCGTCTCCTGCCAGTGAGCGGCGTGTGAGGCAGGGCGTCCGCCTCGCCGGCGGGGCCCTCCTCGGCCTCGGCGTCCTCGCAGGCTGCACGGCGGGTACGGAGGAGGCGGACGCCCCGGGGGAATCCGTCACCCAGGCCGCCCCTGCCGACGGCGGGGTGGTGCTGCGGACCTCGCGGCTGCTGGACGGGACCGGAGCGGTGCTCCAGGACCGTGACGTTGTCATCCGCGACGGATCCATCGTCGAGATCCGGGACCATCAGGGTCCGGCCACCGTGGATCTCCGAGGCCGGACGGTGCTGCCCGGGCTCATCGACACCCACGTCCATATCGGGGCCCACTTCGACGCCGATGGGATGACCCACACGGACGCCGAGGAGCCCGGCGAGGTGACGGCGCTGTACGCGGCGGAGAACGCCTACCGGACCCTCATGGCTGGCTTCACCACCGTCCAGAGCATCGGCGGGTCGGTCGATGCGCCCCTTCGGGACGCCATCGACCGAGGGGAGCTTCCAGGGCCCAGGATCGTGACCTCCCTCGCACCCATCACCGACGCGGAGATGACCCCCGAGGACCTCCGAGCCGCCGTCCGAGCCCGGCGGGAGGCCGGGGCCGACGCGGTGAAGATCTTCGCCTCCCGGAGCATCCGCGACGCCGGCGTTCCCACTCTCACCCAGGACCAGCTCGACGCGGCCTGCGGCGAGGCCCGGGCGCTGGAGATCCGGAGCGTGGTCCACGCCCACGGGCCGGTGAGCGCCCAGCGGGCGGCACGGGCCGGGTGCACCACCATCGAACACGGTGCCCTCCTGGACCAGGAGACGCTGGACCTCCTGGCGGAGGAAGGGCTCTTCTTCGATCCCAACGTGGGTCTGGTCGTCCAGAACTACATGGAGAACAAGGACCGGTATCTGGGCGTGGGCAACTATACCGAGGAGGGCTTCGCCCACATGGAGCGAGCGCAGACCTCCATGCTCGAGGTCTTCCGAATGGGCCTCGAGACCGAGGGGCTCCAGATGCCCATGGGAACCGACGCCACCGCTGGCGCCCACGGGCAGAACGTGCGGGAGATCCTGGTCCGGGTGCAGGACGGTGGCCAGGACGCCCACGCCGCTCTCGTGGATGCCACCCGCACGGCGGCGCGCTCCCTCGGGCTCGGCGACCGCATCGGGACCCTAGGCCCCGGCATGGCGGCGGACCTCATCGCAGTGGACGGCGATCCCCTGACCGACATCGAAGTCCTGCGGGACGTCTCCTTCGTGATGAAGGGCGGCCGGGTCGTCCGCGGCGGCCAACCCTAGAAGCCCCCCTCTCCGTCAGCTCCGGGGCCCGAAGCGCGCCGGGAAGGTGTGGACCGTCCACCCGCTCCCGGACTCGCGCATGGTGGCGCACATCACCGTCTCACCGTCGGTACGGACGTTCACCAGGCCGTAGTGGGTCCGTGTCATGATGCGGGACCGCCAGACGGACTGGTTGCCGTAGCGCGTGGAGAAGAGACGGTGGGGGGAGCGGTAGTGATACTCCGCCCGGGTGCGCGCAGCCCGTTGGAGCGCGTCCATGCGGTCCAGGTGCCCCGCTTCCCGATCCTCGGCCTCCTCCTCGATCCGGTCGGCCTCCTCCGGCTCTTCCCGCATTCGCTGCCGGTCGTGCCAGGTGGGGAGCGCTCCGTCGGCGATCTCGTGCCGGGGGAGGGCGAAAAGGGCTCCGTCGTCCTCCCCACCGTCGCTGTCGGGGTACCGGGTGATGGTGATGTGGCTCACCTCGCCCACCTCCACCGAGCGCTCGATCTCGGTCATGTAGACCAGCGGTGTGATGAGGCGGTCCGCTTCCCGGTCCACCGTGACGAAGCCGGTGACGGCGCTGGCGGCCACCACCTCCGGACGGGGGTGAGCGTACCCTTCCGCGTCCCCCGACGAGATGACGGTGGCGGCGGCGTTGATCCGCTCCAGGAAGGCGATGGAGATGTCCCCGCTCCCGTGGTGGCACGCCTTGGCCACGTCGCAGTTGAAGGCGGCGATGCGGTCCCCATAGGCGTCCATGATCCAGTCCTGGCTGGCCTTGTTCAGATCGCCGGTGAGGAGGATGCGGGCGGCGCCGTGGTCCACCCGCAGGCAGATGCTGTGCCCGTTGGTGTTCTGTCCTCGGTCCCCCAGGTCCAGGAGGGCCGGTGCACCCTCCACCATGCGGGTGATGGGTGCCAGGACGTGGATGTCCACCCCGGGCTCATCGGGCCATACCCGGGGGAAGGTGCCTCCCGCGGTGAGGGTGTCGGCGTCCACGCCCAACCGTTGGACCCCTGCTTCGGGATGCCGGGTGAGCACGTCGTCGACGAACCAGCCCCAGTACCCCTGGAGGGCCTCCTCGGCGCCGTGGACGACGCTGGCCTCGGCGTCCGACCGGTCGCCCAGGAGGCGCCGAATCCAGATGCCGTCGTTGGGTCCCAGCCCGTCCCGGTGCGGCGGATCGACGCCGTCCCGGTCCTTCCACCGGGAGAGGCCAGCGTGGAAGAACTCCACGACCTCCACCTCCGCACAGTCCAGCTCGTCGTCGTCGTCGGGCTCGAGTCGAATGAGGTCCCAGAGCCCCCCGTAGTGGTCGTAGTCGCAGTGGGAGGCCACCAGGGCGTCCAGCTTGACCCGATAGTCGCCGTAGTCCCGGTGGAACTTCCAGTCCACGAAGTCGGCGGCGTTCTTCCCCGTCATCTGGACGGAGCGGGCGATGCCTCCGTCCAGCAGCATGTGACGTCCGGAGGGCGTCCGGAGCAGGACGCCGTCGCCCTGGCCCACATCGATGAAATAGAGCTCCAGGAGGGCCGTAGGGCGCAGCCGCCGGCCGTCCATGGTCCCCCAGAGACCGCGTGCCCGCACCCGACAGGTGTCGCCGGAGCGGTGGAGGACCTGAACCAGGTCGCCCCAGAGGAGGTCCACCTCCCCCTCGTGGTGGAAGTGGAGGGAGGCGGTGAAGCCCCCGTCCTCGGTACGATCCACCCAAGCCACCTCCACAAGGTGGTCCCGGCGCATGAAGCCCTCCCCTTCGTCGGCCTCCACCGCCGTCCATTCGTCCCCGCCGATCCCAGCGGGAAGGCGGACCTCGTCGCCCCAGCCCAGCTCCGCCAGGACCGCGGACGACGGGTCCTCTGATTCGTGGAGGGAGGTGCGAAACTGCCGCCGCCAGCGCGATCGGGCAGAACCGGACTCGAACCCTCCCTGGGCGTGCTCTTCGTCCCAGGCGCGTACCCATCCTGTGGGCATGGTATCTCGGAGGCTCGGGGGGTTCGGGGAGGATGGTCCAGGCTAGGCGCCGGAGGGGTCCTGCGGCAAGATCAGGAGCCCCTGAGACCGTCGGTCCGCTCAGCCGGAGCGGGCGGGGGAGGACGGGCTCTGAGTCGGCTTCCTGTGCGATCCCTCCCGAGCCCTCCACCTACGTCCTGCTGGCCACCGGGCTCGTGCTGCTGGGCTTCATCCACCGCCGCCGCACCCTCGCCGAAGAGGCCAGGGACGAGGCTCGCGAGGCCACCTAGAGCCGGGGCGACCCCGACTCAGGCCGTGGCCCGAACGCCCCCTTCGCGGAGGACCCGGAGGGCCACGTCCACCCGGCCGTTGGGGGCACTCAGATGGAAGCCGGCCACCAATGGTCGCACGGCTTCGATCATCTCCAGGGCCAGGGCGACGCCCTCCTCCAGCGCGGCTTCCGTCCCGGACTGCTGGGCCGAACGCATGCGATCCACCGCCGCCGTGGGGACCTCGACCCCGGGGGCCTCGTTGGCCAGGAACTCCGCGTTCCGGAGGTTGAGGAAGGGCCAGATCCCTGCGATGACGGGGATGTCGTCCCGGGCGACCTCCTCCAGGAACCGCTCGAGCGCCTCGGGATCGAAGACGGGCTGGGTCACGGCGTAGTCCGCACCGGCCTCGACCTTGTAGCGGAAGCGCTTCCGCTCGCGATCCCGGTCCACCGCGCCGTGGTTGGCCGCCACCCCGACGACGAATTCGGTGGGGGAGCCGATGGAGTTGCCTCCGGGGTCCACGCCACGATTCAGCCCCTGCACCACGTTGGTGAGCCCGATGGAGTCGATGTCGAAGACGGCCTTGGCGTCCTGGTAGGGCCCCTGGACCGGGGGGTCGCCGCTCACCAGGAGGAGGTTGCGGAGCCCCACGCCGGCTGCGCCCAGGAGGTCGGAGATCATCCCGGGCATGTTCTTGTCCCTGCAGGTGTAGTGCACCACGGTCTCGATCCCAACCTCCCGCTCCACCAGGAGCGCGGACGGAACGACGCCCATCCGGGTCTGTCCCCGGGCCGAGTCGAAGATGTTCACGGCATCCACACCCGCCACCTTGAGCTCCCGGGCCGGGTCCATGATGGCGTCCCGATCCCAGCCGTGCGGCGGATAGATCTCCACCGTGGCCACCGGCTCGCCCCGGGCGAGCTTCCGGCCCAGGGCGGACCGGCGCTCGAGGGGGACCGGCCCCTGAACGGGATGATCGTCGGGCATGTCCCGCGGAGTCGCCGGCACGAACACCGAGCTGCGGGTCGGCTGCCACGAAGCGACGGCGTCCCGGAGGGCGGCGATGTGCTCTGGCGTGGTGCCGCAGCATCCCCCGACGAGTCGGGCGCCCACCTCGATCATGCGCCGGGCGTACTGACCCATGTACTCGGGGCTGGCCAGGTAGATCTTCCGGTCGCCCACGGTGCGCGGAAGACCGGCGTTGGGCTGAGCCGCCAGGGGCCGGTCGGTGGTGGCGGCCATCTCCTCCAGCGCGTCCAGCATCACGGCCGGGCCCACGCTGCAGTTGAGCCCGACGACCTGGACGTCGAGTTCGGCCAGCTCGGGAGCGATGGCCGCCGCGGTCGTGCCGTAGGAGGTGGTACCGTCCTGACCCACCGTCATCTGCGCGATGACGGGAAGGTCGGTCAGCTCCCGCACCGCGCGCACTGCGCATTGCAGTTCATGGAGGTCGGAGAAGGTCTCCAGCACGAAGCCGTCCGCGCCGCCCTCCAGGAGTCCCCGGATCTGGCGCTGAAAGAGCTCCACCGCCTCCTCCAGGGCCGTGGGACCCCAGGGCTCGATCCGTATCCCCAGGGGACCGACCGCGCCGGTGACGTACGCTCGGGAGCCGGCCGCGGCACGGGCGAGGCGCACGGCGGTCTCGTTGATCTCCTCGGTGCGGTCCTCCAATCCGAAGGCCGAGAGCTTCACGGGGTTGGCGCCGAAGGTGTTCGTCTCCAGGATCTCGGCCCCGGCCTCCACGTACTCCTCGTGGATCCCCTGGACCAGCTCCGGGCGGTCCAGGTTGAGCTCGTCGTAGCAGACGTTGACGAAGACGCCCCGGTTGTAGAGGAGGGTCCCCATGGCTCCGTCCACCAGGTGGACCCGCCCGTCCTCGAGGATCTCCCGGAGACTCATCGGTCCGCTCCGGGCTCGTAGTCGAGGCTGGGGGCCAGCCACCGCTCGGCCTCGGCCACCGGCATCCCCTTCCGACCTGCGTAGTCCTCCACCTGGTCCCGGCCCAGTCGTCCCACACCAAAGTAGCGCGCCTGGGGATGCGCGAAGTACCAGCCGCTCACCGAGGCGGGTGGATCCATCGCACAGCTCTCGGTGAGGCTCATCCCGAGTCGGTCCTCGGCGCAGAGGAGGTCGAAGAGCGTGCGCTTCTCCGTGTGGTCCGGACAGGCCGGATAGCCGGGGGCGGGCCGGATGCCCCGGTAGTCCTCGGCGATGAGATCCGGGTTGTCCAGCGCCTCCTCGGGCGCGTAGCCCCAGAGGCGGGTCCGCACCTCCCGGTGGGCCCACTCCGCCAGCGCCTCTGCAAGACGGTCGGCCACCGATTTGGCCAGGATGGCCTGGTAGTCGTCGTGGGCGGCCTCCCGCTCCGCGACGTATTCGTCCAACCCGCGTCCAGCGGTCACCGCGAAGGCCCCCGCCCAGTCCGGCACGCCGGAGTCCACCGGGGCGACGTAGTCCGCCAGACAGAGGTTCGCCCGACCTTCCTTGGCGAACTGCTGGCGGAGTCCGTGGATGGTGGCGCGCACCTCGGTCCGGCCTTCGTCGGCGAAGAGGCGGACGTCGTCTCCCTCCCGTCCCGCTGGAAAGATGCCCACCACCGCCCTCGGCTCCAGGAGCCCGTCGGCCTCGATTCGGTCCAGCAGCTCCTCGGCGTCGGCCAGGAGGGAGCGGGCCTGTTCGCCCACCGTTCCGTCGTCGAGGATGGCGGGGTACTTCCCGTGGAGCTCCCACGCCTGGAAGAAGGGCGTCCAGTCGATGAGGGGGCGCAGATCCGCCACCGCGACCCGGAATTCGTGCACCCCCAGGTGAGCGGGCGCCTCGGGTGCGTGCCGGGTCCAGTCCGTCTCCAGCGCCCTGTCGCGGGCCTCGGACAGCGAGAGCAGGGTGGTCCGTGCATCCCGGCGGGCCCGACGATCCCGGAGCCCGCCGTATTCCTCGCGCACGTCCCGGACGAAGGCATCATGCTGGTCCGGGGTGAGCAGACTACTCAGCGTACCCACGGCCCGGGAGGCATCGAGGACGTGCACCGTCGGACCTCGGGTGTAGGCCGGCTCGATCTTCACGGCGGTGTGGACCCGGGAGGTGGTGGCCCCACCGATGACCAGGGGGACGTCGAACTCCTGCCGCTCCATCTCCTTGGCCACATGCACCATCTGGTCCAGCGAGGGGGTGATGAGCCCGGAGAGCCCGATGGCATCCACCCCCTCCTGGCGTGCCGTCGCCAGGATCTTCTCGGCCGGCACCATGACGCCCAGATCGAGGATCTCGAAGCCGTTACACTGGAGCACCACGCCCACGATGTTCTTGCCGATGTCGTGGACGTCGCCCTTCACGGTGGCGAGGAGGACGGTGCCTTTGCCCTCGGCGTCGCCCTCCTGCTTCTCGGCTTCGATGTACGGGATGAGGTGGGCCACGGCCTTCTTCATCACCCGGGCGCTCTTCACCACCTGGGGGAGGAACATGCGGCCGCTCCCGAAGAGGTCACCGACGTGGTTCATCCCGTCCATGAGGGGCCCTTCGATCACGTGGAGGGCCCGCTCGGCCTGCTGCCGTGCCTCCTCCACATCGTCGTCCACGTAGGCGTCGATGCCCTTTACCAGCGCGTGACTGAGGCGCTCGTTCACCGGGAACTCCCTCCAGGAGAGGTCCTCCGTGTTGCGGCGTTCGGTGCTCCCTGTGCGCTCCTGGGCGATCTCGGTGAGGACCTCGGTGGCGTCGGGCGTCCGGGCCAGGAGGACGTCCTCCACCGGCTTCAGGAGGTCGGCAGGGATCTCGTCGTAGACCGGCATGGCGCCGGCGTTGACGATGGCCATGTCCAGACCGGCCTGGATGGCGTGGTAGAGGAAGGCGGCGTGCATGGCCTCCCGTACCTCGGGGCTCCCCCGGAAGGAGAAGGAGACGTTGCTCACGCCCCCGCTAGTGAGGGCATGCGGGCAGGCGTTCTTGATGCGCCGCACCGCCTCGATGAAGTCGAGGGCGTAGCGATCGTGTTCGGGGATGCCCGTGGCGACGGCGAAGACGTTCGGATCGAAGACGACGTCTTCCGGGGGGACGCCCTCCTCCTCCACCAGGATCCGGTAGGCGCGGCGGCAGACCTCGACGCGTCGCTCCACCGTATCGGCCTGCCCGTCCTCGTCGAAGGCCATGACGATGGCGGCCGCTCCGTACCGACGGAGGAGCCGCGCCTTCCGGCGGAAGTCCTCCTCCCCGTCCTTCAGGGAGATGGAGTTCACGATTCCCTTGCCCTGGAGGCACTTGAGACCCTCCTCCAGCACCTCCCACTTGGAGGAATCCACCATGAAGGGGATCCGCGCGATGTCGGGCTCGGCGGCGAGGAGGTTCAGGAACCGGCGCATGGCCGCCACCGAGTCGAGCATCCCCTCGTCCATGTTGATGTCGAGGATCTGGGCGCCGCCCTGCACCTGTCCGAGGGCGACCTCCAGCGCCGTCTCGTAGTCCTCGTCCTGGATGAGGCGCGCAAAGCGACGGGAGCCGGTGACGTTGGTGCGCTCCCCCACGTTCACGAAGAGGGAGTCGGGGCCCAGGTTCAGCGGTTCGAGGCCGGAGAGGCGGGTTCGCCGAGGGCGCTCCGGCAGGGGGCGCGGCTCGAGGTCGGCCACCGCGTCGGCGATGGCCCGGATGTGATCCGGCGTGGTGCCGCAGCAGCCGCCCACGATGTTCAGGAAGTCCGACTCCGCGAAGTCGCCGATCACGGCGGCCATGTGGTCCGGCGTGTCGTCGTAGCCCCCGAACTCGTTGGGGAGTCCGGCGTTGGGGTGGCAGCTCACCGGGACGCCCGCCACCTCGGAGAGCTCCTCCAGGAAGGGCCGGAGCTGGTCCACGCCCAGGGCGCAGTTGAGCCCTACGGACAGGAGTCCCGAGGGGAGGCCCTTGGCGGCGGTCTGGACCCCGTGTCGCACCGAGTTCCAGAAGGCCTCCGGGGTCTGACCGGAAAGCGTCCGGCCGCTCTGGTCCGTGATGGTCCCGGAGACCATCACCGGCACCGCCTCGCCCCGCTCCGTCAACACGTCGGAGAGGGCGAAGAGCGCCGCCTTGGCGTTCAGCGTGTCGAAGACGGTCTCGACCAGCAGGAGATCCACCCCACCGTCCAGCAGCCCGTGGGCCTGTTCGGCGTAGGCTTCGACCAGTTCGTCCCAGGTGATGCTGCGGGCACCGGGGTCGGAGACGTCCGGGGAGATGGAGGCGGACCGGGTGGTGGGGCCCAGCGCGCCGGCGACCCATCGAGGGCCACTGTCGGGATCGGTGTCGCGGGCCGCGTCGGCGGCCTCCCTCGCCAGGCGGGCGGCGGCGGCGTTGATGGCGCGGGCGTGCTCTTCCAGCCCGTAGTCCGCCAACGAGATCCGGTTGGCGCTGAAAGTGTTGGTCTCCGCGATGTCCGCGCCTGCGGCGAAGTATTCGGCGTGGATCCCCCGGATGACGTCGGGGCGGGTCAGGCAGAGGAGGTCGTTGGCACCCTCCAACTCGCCGGGATGGTCGGCGAATTCCTCCCCGCGGTAGTCCTCCTCGGCGAGGTCCCGGCCCTGGATCATGGTGCCCATGGCGCCGTCCAGGACCAGGATCCGGTCCGTCAGCGCCGCTCGAAGGGCCTGGAGCCTTCCGGCCCGTCCGGCGGAGGGGTCGTGCTCGCTCATGGTACCTCCCGATGCAACACGCCCCGACGCAGATGCAGGCGGCGAGGCGAGGCTTTTTAGCTCGTTCGCCGGCGGGTCCGGAAGGATCCGGTCGCCGGTCGGGCCGCAATATGCCGCAAATCGCCCGATTCGATGGTCGAGGAAAAAGCTATCGCCGAGGCCGTTCCGCTCCAAGGGGGGACGGTGGGCCGGGGATCATCCTCCGAACCAGTAGCTCACCTTGATCATGAACACGTCCTCGGATTCCACGCCGAAGAGGGTGTCGAGGTCGGTGCCGAAGTCGAACGCGCCCTTGTCGTGGTCGTGGTCCCGGCCCTGGGACCACACGAGGTACAGGGTGGAGCCCGGGAGATACTGCCAGCGCAGCACCGCGTTGGAACGGAACTGCTTCACGTTGAAGTCCGGTCGGCCGATGCGGTCCAGCGCCCCGTCCCCGTCCACGTCGGCGACGAGATCGTCCCCGTCCCGGCGGGTCTCCACCGGTCGGAAGCGATCGGCGTAGGCCTCGGCCACCGGGTCCGTCACCACCTTGTAGCCCCCGTACTCCCCGGCGCTCACGAAGGGCTGGGCGTAGAGCTGGAACGACAGAGTGGGGCTGAAGGCGTAGTCCGCCCGGAGGGTGACGCCCACCGTGGTCTGGTCCAGCCGCCCGAAGAGGTAGGCGGGGTCCTCCTCGCCCACCCGATCCACCCACTGCCGGTCCTCGACGGTGCGGCGGAGGTTCAGCCCCAGGTTGAACTGGGCTCGGCCCGAGGCCCGCCAGCGGAGCGAAGGCGACAGCCCCAGCGTCCGGGAGTCGCTCTCCCCTCGCACGTTCCCCCACCCGTTCAGGTTGAAGCGGAGGGCCTTGCGGCTGTCCGTCCCGAACCCCGCCCAGGCGTTGGTCTGGGCCTCGGTGCGGAAGAGGGGGCCGCCGCGCAGGGTTCGGCCGGAGTAGGAGGCCAGATCCCGGTTGATCCCGGCGTAGGCGTGCCAGTAGTTGGTGAACTGAGCGTTGGCGTTGACGTTGCCGCCCAGGCCGGTCCGGTCCCACGCGGTGGTGTAGGCCTGCCAGCCGTTCAGGTTGATGCCGTAGTTCCGGAAGATGCCCTGGGTGCTGTTCTGCCGGTAGGCGATCCAGGCCCAGTTCACGAAGGAGTCGGCGTCGCGCTGGTATCCCAGGTCGTTCACGTCGAAGCCGCCGGAGCGGGTCTGGAGGCCAGTGCTGAAGCGCCAGTGGCCACCGGCGATCTTGCCGATGGAGAGGAAGCCGGAGGTCCCCGAGAGGCTCGTCCGGGTGGGATCGTAGTCCAGGTGGTCGGCGTCGGGACGCTGGAAGTAGTGAGCCGGTCGTTCCTGGGTCTCCCGCAGCGTCTCGGCGGAGCCGTCCACCCGGGAGCCGAGGATGTAGCCTGTGAGCTCATAGTTGTCGTCCCCGAAGCGGTGCCGGGCGTCCAGGCCTCCGGCGAAGGCATGCCGGTGCAGCCCCAGCGCGTCCGCCACCTCCCCGTCCCTGCGGGTGCCGGTCCCGATGATGCCCAGGGCGGAGCGACCCTCCCGGAAGTCCTTCTGCAGCCGGATCACGCCGTAGTGCGTCTCCGGCTCCACCGCCTGGGTGAGCCGGTCGCTGGCGGCCCCCGCGTCCGGCGCCACCACCGCCTCCTCCTGGCCGGTGATGGCGTGGAGCAGGCCGACGGACCAGCCGTCGGACGTCTTCCCGGAGATCTTCCAGGCGCCGAGGATGGTGGTCCGGTCGTCGGCGTCCACCCAGCCGTCCTCCTCCACCGACCCCTGCGGTGGCCGCCCGATGCGCCGGGAGTAGAAGAGGGATTCCGTACTCCCGTCGCCGTCCCCCAGCCCGATCCCGAAGTTGAAGATGGAGGCCCCTTCCTGGAAGAAGGGGCGACGCTCGGGGAGGAAGGTCTCGAAGGCGCTGAGATTCACCTGGGCGGGGTCCGCCTCCACCTGGCCGAAATCGGGATTCAGGGTGAGGTCCAGGGTGAGGTTCCCGGTGAGGCCCAGCTTCAGGTCGGCTCCGATGGCGCCGGTGGTCCGGCTCTCCGACCAGAAGGGGTTGGCCGGATTTCCCGGCACCTGCTCGACCCGGGCCACCGAATAGGGGAGGACCTCGAGGCGGGTGGGTGCCTCGACGCCCTCCAGGCCCTGGAGTTCGCCGAAGAGGGAGACCATGGCGTTGTCGTCCTGGACGGTGGGGGACCACATCACCGTCTCGTCCCGGCGGGCGATGTCCCGGACGAA
This sequence comes from uncultured Gemmatimonadota bacterium, assembly GCA_937136445.1. GTDB lineage: Bacteria > Gemmatimonadota > Gemmatimonadetes > Longimicrobiales > Gaopeijiaceae > JAJCZZ01. Next base: position 5,222 of record CAKZOQ010000048.1, on the reverse strand, counting down.
GTTGATGCCCCAGGTCCGGGCCCCGCCCTCCCCGAAGCGGAGCTGCGAGTAGGGGATGCGGAACTCCGCCGACCAGCCGTCGGGGTCGCGGCGCGTGGCCACCTCCCAGACGGCGTCCCACCCGAAGTCCATGGCCGTGTCGTCGTAGCGGTAGATGTCGTACTGGACGCCCTCCGGGTTCACCGCGAAGTGGAAGGCGGTGCGCCGGTCGAAGTAGGAGTCCACCACCACGCCCAGGGCGTCGGAGTACGACATCTGGTCCCGACGGGTCACCTGGCCGACGATGGAGTCCGGGCGCGAGTCGAAGGCCCGAAGGAAGACGTAGAGGGCGTCCTCGCCGTAGAGGACCCGTGCTTCGGTGCGCTCCGAGGCTGGGGCACCCTCGTCGGGGCTGAACTGCGTGAAGCCGGTGGCGACGGCCGCCCGGCGCCAGTCCGCCTCGTCCATCCGACCGTCCAACTCCACCCCGCCCTCGAGGCGGGTGGCTTCCAGCGCTGGGCGAGTGGCGCCGTCGGTGCAGCACCCCCGGACCACCGGCGGTGATCTCGCGGCCGTGGCTGCGTGGGAGACCTCCTGGGCACCCAGGAGGCCGGCGGTGGCCAGGCTCCCCAGCAGCGCTGCCGTCATCGTCCACCCTCGACCCCTCATCTTCGTCCCATCCCCCCGTCCCCGTTCCTGCCTGCTGGTCCCCGACGCACCGCCGGCGCTACTCCGACCGCATGCTCGTCCAGCTCATGGGACGGGCCCGGGCGGAGAAAGGTTGCGAACGGCCCCTGAAGCCGGTGGCAGCCGACCTTCCCCACGAGTCGATGTACGGACGTGCGGAGACTAGCTTACCGGGGTCCTCACCCCTCTCCCTCCGCACCCGGGAGCCATCCGTGCCCGACGCCCCGCCCCTCCTCGCCGCCGCCGACCTCTACAAGGCCCACGGGCTGGGCAACGACTACCTTGTGGCGGACGAGGGGCACGCCTGGCCGGTGATTCCCGGAGCGGTAGCCGCGCTCTGTCACCCCCACCGGGGGGCCGGAAGCGACGGGCTGGTCGTGGTCTCGGCGCCGTCGGCGGGGGACCCGGAGGGGGTGGTGGCCCGGCTCCGGGGCTTCAACCCCGACGGTACGGAGTTCGAGCGGAGCGGGAACGGGCTCCGCATCGCCGCCAGCCACCTGCTCCGCACCGGTCGGATCGGGGTGGGGGAGGCCTTCCGGGTGCGCATCGGCGGGGCGGTGGTGGAGATGACGGTGCACGGGCGGGAGGGCGGACGGTACGACGTCTCGGTGGAGATGGGTCGATGCCGGGTGGGCCCCGAGGCGGTGGCCCTGGACCCCGACGCCCTGGACGCAGGGGGCCATCTGGAGGTGGTGGGTGCCGGATGGCTGGACCTCACGCCGGTCTCCGTGGGCAACCCTCACCTGGTGGTCTGGGGCGAGGTCCTCACGGCGGATCGGCTGGAGGAGGTGGGGGCGCCGCTGGCCATCCACCCGGCGCTGGCGGCGGGGTCGAACGTCCAGCTCGCCGCCTCCCTGGAGCCGGGGGTGCTCGAGGCCCTCATCTGGGAGCGGGGGGTGGGACCCACCACGGCGTCGGGAACCAGCGCCTGCGCCGTGGCTGTCTCAGCGGTGCATCGGGGCCTCCAGGAGCCCGGGCCTCTGACCGTCCGCATGGAGGGGGGCCGTCTCTCGGTCACCGTCTCGCAGCGGCTGGAGGTGACCCTTCGGGGTCCGGTGGAGGAAGTGATGGAGCTCCGCCTCACCGACGGGTTCCTGGCGAGCCTCCCGTCAGCGGGCGTATAAACTGCGCCCTGCCGACACACCAGGAGCCGTCCAACCGTCAGGTCCGAACCCGGGCGAGGAGGACCACCGCGGCGCCGGCGAAGAGGATGTTGGGGAGCCAGGCCGCCGTCAGCGGCCCCATGGCCCCGGCCTCCCCCAGCCCGCCCGCGATCTTGAAGAGGAGGATGTAGAAGAGGGTGATGGAGAGGCTGATCCCGATGCCGTAGGCCGTGCCGCCGCGGCGATTGCTCGTCGCCAGCGGGGCCCCGAGCAGGATGACCACCAGCGTCGCCACCGGAAGGGACAGCTTCTGCTCCTGCTTCACCAGGAGCTCCTTTGCGTCTCCCCCGGATCGCTGGACCATCCCCGCCAGCCGCTCGATTTCGCCGTACGTCATCTCGTCGGGCTCCCGGGGGGTTTCCAGGAGCTCTTCGGGGCGTTCGGTCATCCCCGCCATGCGGACGGTCTCGAAGTGGTACGCCGCCTCGGCGCTGTCGGGGTGGAGCTTGCGGACCCAGCCGTCGGTGAGGGTCCAGCCGGCGATGGAGTCCCACTGGGCCGACTCGGCCACGACGTGGAGCGCGCCTCGGCCCGACCCGTCGCGCCGGCGCTCCATGACCACCTGATCCATGGTGCCCTCGGAGGCGTCCAGTCGCCCCACCTGCCAGTGGGTGCCGTCCTCCGCATGGTAGACGAAGTCGGAGCGCCAGCTCCGGCCCACCTCCTCCGACTGGAGGATCCCGGCGGCGATCCGGTTGCTCCGGGGCACCACCTCGGTGAGGACCAGGGCCACCCCGGTGAGGATCAGCCCGAGGATGAGGATGGGACGAATCACACGGTGGAAGCTGACACCTCCGGCCTTTGCGGCGACGATCTCGCGGTGGGTGGTCATACCGTGGACGGTGAAGACCGCCGCCAGGAGGGCAGCCACGGGAAAGGACCACTGCACGTAGAGCGGAAGCTGGAAGAGGTAGGCCCGGGCGATCTCGCCCATGGTGAGCCCACGGTCCACGAAGGTATCCAGCTCTTCGGTGATGCTGCCCAGAATGAACAGGATGGGGGACGCCGCCAGGAAGACGACGAAGAGCTTCAGGAAGGTGCCGACGACGAGGCGGTCCAGGATGCGCATCAGCTCGAACCCCTCACGCCGTCCCCTCGGCCCGTCGCCCACGCCCACCACCCACCCATCCCCGGACCCGGCGCCCCAGACTCCACAGGAGGTCGCCGAATCCGCCTCCACCGCGGCTGGTCCCGCCGGCCCGCCCCATACGGTTCACCAGGAAGAGCCCGGTGAGGAGGAAGACGACGTTGGGGACCCACATGGTGATCATGGGATCGCCGAGTCGCCGGTCCGCCAGGCTCTCCCCGGCGATGAGTCCCACCCAGTAGAAGGCGAAGATCACCGTGGAGCCCGCCACCACCAGACCCACGCCCCCTCGAGGGAAGCGCAGCGCCAGCGGGGGACCGATGAGGGTGAAGATGAGGCAGGCGACGGCGATGGCCCACTTCTTGTGGAATTCCACCAGGTAGCCGTTCACCTGTTCCTGGGCGGCCTCGGCCCGGGAGACGGCCATCCGGGTATCGGCCACCAGAGCCTGGCTGATCCGATCCCGAGCCAGCACCGACACCGTGGCAGCCTGGGTGTCGGTGCCCCGGGCCTGTCGGAGGTTGCTCCCGCCCAGCACCGCCGCCGTGTCCCCCGGTTCGTGCCGGTTCAGCGCCAGGCTGACCGCCGCCACCGTCCGGTCCCGGGAGCGCCGCTCCAGGTCCCGCGCGTCCTGGGTGCGCTCCGCCGCCCGCTCCTGGAGCATGCTGAAGCTCATCTCCCGGTCGCTGCGGCTCGAGCCTCCCGCTCGGCGGGTGAGCTCATCGCCCACGCCGCGAAGAGGGACCACCTGTTCCTGGAAGTAGACCCGCTGGAAGCCGCCCTCCCGGTCCCCCTGGACTTCGTGGACGCGCCCGTCGTACAGGGTCAGGAAGAGATCGGTCTTGGCCTCGTTGAAGGCCATGGTGCCCCGCTCCGCCCAGGTGGTGCGGGGGCGGGTGGGCTGGTTCGGGTCGAAGATGGTGACGTCCTCCATGACGCTCGTCACCGGGTCGATGCGCGCCGCCGTCAGAAAGTAGGTCTGCCGTCCGTTCTCCGTACGGACTTCGTTGACGACCTGCTCCCGGAGCTGCAGCGTCGGGCTCTTGCGACCGATGTCCACCATGAGGTTCTTTAGGCGATGATTCGCTTCGGGAAGGACCTGATCGTTGAAGTACAGCATGGTGGTCGTGGCCAGGAGGCCCAGCCCCAGCACCGGAAGCATCACCCGGAAGGGGCGCACCCCCCCCGAGGAGAGGGCCGTGATCTCGTTGGAGGCCGTCAGCTCGCTGAAGGCGTACAGGACGGCCACCAGCACGGACATCGGTAGGGAGAGCGCGATGACGTGCGGCAGCGAGAGGAGGAGGAATTCCCCGAGCACACGGAGGCCCAGACCCTTCCCCAGGAGCCCCTCCATGTTCTGCGCCACCGAGTTCAGGAAGATGAGCCCGGTGATGGTGGTGAGGGCGAAGAGGAAGGGTCCGATGTGGACCCGGATGAGGTATCGGCTGAGGACTCCCAAGCCCATGAGGCGTCGGCCTGCTGCGAAGGGACGTGCCGCGGACGGACCCGCGACAACCCGCCAAGCTACCGGAGGCGGGGTCGAGGGCTCAAGACGTCGGGAGCGACCGGGACGGTCCTCGCGACGCCACCTCCCTACACCGGCCCCACCGCCTCGGTTCGTCGTCTGAGCGCCGCCGCGGCATGCCCCCCCTCCGCCCCGCCCTCTCCCTTCTCGCCCTCCTCCTGGTGCCGACCGCCCCCGGTTCCTCGGGGCTCTCTGGCCAGGAGGCACCCCCCGGCGTACGCCGGGACCTGTCTCTTCTGCCGGCCACGGTCCGCGCCGGGCTGACGGCCGCCCCCGGCGCCCCGGCCCTGGTGCTGGGGTTCCGGCGCGTCCCGGTGGCCCCGCCGCCCAGCGCCCAGGCCTACGGAGCCGCCGCGGGGCCCCCGTCGCTGCTGGAGGAGCTCCGGGACCGCATGGTGGCCCGGGCCACGCCGGCCGGCGGGCTCGAGGCCCTCCTGACCGCGCGGGTCCGGGCCTGGGGGCTGCCCCCGGCGGACAGCCTCCGCTTTCTGCCGCCGGCGCCTCCTCCGCCCGTCCCCACCCCCCAGACCCCCGCCACCGGCGAGGAGCTGCCTCGCTTCGTCACCGACTACGCGGACCTGGCCCTCCGGGTGCAGAGCCGGATGGAGCTCGGTGGGGAGTGGACCCGCTATCGCCCCTGCGACGACCAGTTCCAGGTGAGCTGCAACCCCAGCATCGTCCCCCAGCTCAACCCGGACCTGCGCTTCGGGGTGCAGGTGGCCGGAAGCATCGCCGAACGGGTGGAGGTGGACGTGGACTTCGACCAGACCCGGGAGTTCGA
>CAKZOQ010000047.1 GCA_937136445.1 uncultured Gemmatimonadota bacterium | reverse complement strand
TGCCCTCTGCATCTGCTGTTCCAACTGAGCGGCGAAGACCACACGGACGACGCCGGCGGCGACCAGCTCCTTCTGCACCTGGTCCATGGTGCGGTACGGCACGTCCCGATCGCCGCGGATGGAGATGACCAGCGCCCGATCCGAATCCCGGTATAGAGGCGCGATCACCTGCGACACCTCATCGATGGCGTAGGACTGATCGTTGATGAAGATGGTGCCGTTCTCCTGAACCCAGATGTTCAGGATGTTCTTCGTCTTCTCGTCGATCTTCTTGGAGGACTCGGCCTCCACCCAGTCGATGGGTCGCTCCTGATCCGACGGGAAGACCGTCGTCACCATGAAGAAGATGAGGAGAAGGAAGGCGATGTCCGCCAGGGACGAGGAGGGAATCTCCTCCGACGCCTTGGAGGACCGTTCGAAACCGCCGCCTTTCATGGACATCCGTCAGTTCTCCAGGACCTGGAGGGAGATTCTCTCGGCATTCGCCGCGTGCAGTGCGTCCAGCACGTCCACCATGTACTCGTACGACGCGTCGGGGTGGGTCTTCACCGCCGCGATGAGGTTCGGATTCCCCGTGATTTCCTGACGCCACAGACCTTCGACCTCTTCGGGGCGCATCTGCTGGACCTGCTGGCTCTCCCCACGCTTGACGTCCACGATGCCCGTAGGCTGGACGATGAGGTGAAGGATGTTGTTCTGACTGACCTCCACCTCCGAGGACTCCTCCGGAAGCACGATGGCCAACCCCTTGTCCTTGGGGAAGACCGTGGTCACCAGGAAGAAGATCAGCAACAGGAAGGCGATGTCGGCTGTGGACGACATGGGGACTTCGCCGCTGGGCCTGGACTTTTTCTTCAGGACCGCCATGAGGGCCTCGGGCTGGAAGGGTTCACGTCAATGTTTGCTACAGGGTCGCGCGGGGAAAGGTTCCTCGGGCGGGGCGTCATGTGGTGGGGTCGGGCTCGGTGGGCGCCGACTCGGCGACGCCCTCCGGCTCCACGCCGGCCGCCGAGCCTCCGGCGGCCGCGCTGGCGGACGCCGCTGCCGCCGCCGTAGGCTGCGGAGCCACGTCCTCGTCTCCGCGCTCGATCTGGATCATGCCCTTCTTCTCGAGGTCCCACGCGAGGTTCAGGATGCGCTGGGCCCCCTGCTCCATGTCCACGATGAGCATGTCGATGCGCGACACGAAGAAGTTGTACCCGATGTTGACCGGGATGGCCACGGTGAGCCCGGCGGCCGTCGTCAGAAGCGCCACCTTGATGCCGCCGGCGACGAGGGCCGGATCCACGTCGCCCGCCTGCTCGATGGCGGCGAAGGCGATGACCATGCCCACCACCGTACCGAGGAAGCCCATGAGGGGCGCCACGTTGGCGATGGTGGCGAGGATCACCAGACCTCGCTCCAGGAAGCCGAGCTCGATGGCTCCAGTGGTGGAGACCGCCCGGTCGAACTCCTTCTGGCGAAGGTGCCGCGACTGGATGCGCCGCAGACCGACGAGAAGGATGGCCGCGGAGGGTCCCGGCGTGGACTCGGCGATGTCGATGGCCGCGTCCAGGTCCCCGGAAAGGGCCGCCTGCTCCACGTCCTCCATCACCTGCAGTGAATCCTTGTGGGCCATCCAGAGGGTGTAGGCCTTGGCAATGATCACGCCGAGGGCGATGAGGGAGCAGAGGACGAGGGGATACATCATCCACCCGCCGTCCGAGAACAGGGTCAGAAGCTGATACTGGGTCCCCACGGAGTGGTCGGCTCCTTATATGAAAGCCCGGTCGGGCCTGGGAGTCTGGAGAGCGAACGGCGCAATGTACCGGGGTCCCGGCGAAGCTGTCAACGCAGGCTCGGCAGCCCGGGAAGCCGTGCCCTCACGCACCTGCCGGCGCGGGCCTGAGAGCTGCTTCCCCGTCGGGCCGGACCCCGTCCAGAAGGATGCGGAGGCGTTCGGGGTCCACGCCGCGCTCCAGCGAGCCTCCCAGAGCCACCGATACCTGGGCCGTCTCCTCGCTCACCACCACCACCACCGCGTCGGTCTCCTCGCTGAGGCCCAGGGCAGCCCGGTGACGGGTACCGAGGGAGCGATCCTTCACCGGCGACTGGGTCAGCGGGAGGATGGCGCCGGCGGAGCGGATCGTATCGCCGCTCACGAGCACGGCCCCGTCGTGGAGGGGCGAATAGGGGGTGAAGATGGTGGTGAGCATGTCCGCCGAAACCGGGGCATCCACCGGGCTTCCCGTCTGCGCGTACTCCTCCAGCCCGACGTCCCGTTCCAGGGCGATGATGGCCCCAACCTTGTTCCGGGACAGCCGCTCCACCGCCTCCACGATCTCATCGGTGACCCGACTCCCCTCCAGGCGCTGGAAGGCTCGGAACATTCGGCTCTGGCCCAACCGAGCGAGCGCGGAACGGAGCTCGGGCTGGAACACCACCAGGGCGGCGATGGCGCCGTACTGGAACAGGGTCTCCAGGAGGGTGCGGATCAGGATGAGGTCCAGCAGACGGGCCACGCCGTAGCTGAATCCCAGGAGCAGGAGCCCCATGAGGATCTGCATGGCCCGGGTCCGCTGGATGACCAACAGCAGCCGGTACAGCAGGAAGGCCACCATGAGGATCTCGACCAGGTCCGTCCATCCCGGCCGCAGGAACTGGAACTGCTCCCAGATCCGGCTCACCTCTCCGACCCGGTGGTGCGCTCAGGGCGCTGCCCCCACCGATCCATGGGCCCGGTCCTCGGCGGCCGCCTCCCGTGGCCGCCGTCGCTACTCGTGCCGGACCTCCTCACGGAAGGGAGTCCACCTCGTCGTCGGGCTCGGTGTAGCCCGGGGCCGGCCCGGGAAGGGGGCCGTCGGCGCCGGGGAGCCCCAGCGGGGGCGGAGGTGCCGGGGAGGGCGGCCGGTCCTCGGCGCCGGTCGAGGGCTCCTCGACCTCGGGCTCCGGGAGGGGCGGCAACGGGTCGCCGGAGGCCAGAAGCTCGATCTGCTCCCGATCCAGCGTCTCCCGCTCCAGAAGGGCCTGGGCGATGGCCTCCAGGAGATCCTCGTGTCGCTCGAGGACGACACGGGCCCGGTCGTGGGCGTCGTCCAGGATCCGCTTCACTTCCTGATCCACCAGACGGGCGGTGTGCTCCGAGACCTGACGTCGCTGGGAGATCTCACGCCCCAGGAAGACCTCCTGCTCCGAATCGCCCACCGCCATGAGGCCGATGACCTCACTCATCCCGAACTGCGTCACCATGCGGCGAGCCATCTGGGTGGCACGTTCGATGTCGTTTCCGGCGCCGGTGGTCACGTCCTCGACGCCGAAGGTCATCTCCTCGGCGACCCGCCCGCCGAAGAGCATGGAGAGCTGGCCCTCCATCCACTCCTTCCGGTAGGAATGCCGGTCCTCCTCGGGGAGGCTGGCTGTGATGCCCATGGCCCGCCCACGCGGTACGATGGTGACCTTATGGACGGGATCGAGCCCGGGGATCTTCAGCCCCAGGACGGCATGGCCCGCCTCGTGGTAGGCGGTGAGGGTCCGCTCCCGCTCGGTGAGGACCAGGGACCGGCGCTCGGTGCCGAGCATCACCTTGTCCTTGGCCTTCTCGAAGTCGTCCATGGCCACCTTGTCGGCGCCACGACGCGCTGCCAGGAGGGCGGCCTCGTTGCAGATGTTGGCCAGGTCCGCCCCGCTCATGCCCGGGGTCCCTCTGGCGATGATGGAGAGCTCCACGTCGTCGGACAGGGGCAGCTTCTTGGCATGGACCCGGAGGATGCCTTCACGGCCCTTCACGTCCGGCGAGTCCACCACCACCTGGCGGTCGAAGCGTCCGGGTCGGAGGAGGGCCGGATCCAGCACGTCCGGCCGGTTGGTGGCGGCCAGGAGGATGACTCCCTCGTTGGACTCGAAGCCGTCCATCTCCACCAGGAGGGCGTTGAGGGTCTGCTCCCGTTCGTCGTGGCCGCCGCCGAGGCCGGCGCCACGATGGCGCCCCACCGCGTCGATCTCGTCCACGAAGATGATGCACGGCGCGTGGGCCTTGCCCTGTTCGAAGAGGTCGCGGACGCGGGAGGCCCCCACTCCGACGAACATCTCCACGAAGTCCGATCCGGACATCTGGAAGAAGGGACGCCCCGCCTCTCCTGCCACAGCCTTGGCAAGGAGCGTCTTCCCGGTCCCCGGCGGGCCCACCAGGAGCACGCCCTTGGGGAGCCGTCCACCCAGCCGGCTGAACCGTCCCGGGTCCTTCAGGAACTCGATGATCTCCTGAAGCTCTTCCTTGGCCTCGTCGGCGCCGGCGACGTCGGCGAAGGTGACCTTCGGCGTGTCGGGGCTGATCATCTTGGCCTTGGACCGCCCGAACTGGAACGCCCGATTCCCTCCGCCCTGCATGGTCCGGAAGATCCAGATCCAGAAGGCGATGAAGAGGAGCCAGGGGAGCACGCTGATGAGCAACGTCCCCCAGCCCTGTTCCTCCGCCTCGGCGTCGATGATGACGTCCTGGGCGGCGAGACGCTCCTCCAGCCCATCGCTGTATTCGCCCGGGAGCATGGTCTCGAAGCGGATCATCTCCTGGCCGTCCCGCATGACCGGTGCCCGGAGCTCCCCTTCCACCCGACGGTCGATGACCGTGACCTCGTGGATGTTGCCGGCGTCGAGCTGGGTCTTGAACTCGGTGTACGTGAACTCCGCCGCCGATTCGTCCTGACCCCGCACGAACTGCAGTGCCATGAGGAAGACCAGGACCATGAGCATCCAGAAGGCCGCGGTCTTGGACAGACGCGCCCAGCGGGACTCCTCGGGGTCGGGTCGGATGGGGTCCTTGTCAGCCATACGTACTCTCTACCTCGGGGGCGACGAGTCGGCGCCGGTGGTGGTCACAGACTCGCAATATAGGGCAGGTGGCGGAAATCCTCTGCATAATCGAGGCCATAGCCCACCAGAAACTCGTTGGGTGCGTCGAACCCCACCCATCGGGGCTCGGGCTCCATCTCCACCAACCGCTTGTGGAGAAGCGTACACACATCCAGGCTGGAAGGATTCCTCGCATCCAGGTCCGGGAGGAGCCGTTTCAGCGTATTTCCGCTGTCCACGATGTCCTCCACCACCACCACGGCGCGGTCCTGGAAGGAGGCCTCCGGGGTGTAGAGGAGGCGCAATTCCCCTGAGGAGACCTTCTCTTCGCCGTAGCTCGACGCCAGCAGGAAGTCGACGTGCAAGGGGAGGTCGATGGCCCGGACCAGATCCGCCACGAAGAGGAGCGAGCCCTTGAGGAGGCCCAGCACCAGGAGGCGGTCGTCGGCGGTGAAGGCCTCCGAGATGTCTCGGCCCATGGCCGCCACCCGGGCGCGGATCTGGTCCTCGGTGTAGACCACCCGACGAAGCTCCTGGCCTCCGAGCTGGTTGTTCTCAGTCAGTGTCGGCATGCGTGCATCCGATATGGAACGTCGGCGAAGGTGATCCAGGCTCCGCTCCGTCGGACCGGGCCACATCGGCGACCCAGAGGACCCGGTCCAGGGCATCGGCCAGGACCGGCACCCGGGAGCGCCGATCCGAAGGGATCCGGGCCTCCAGGAGGAGCTTCTTGAGTGATGTATGTCCGACGGACCGCGGCAGGGCGTCTCCAGCCTTGCGGCCCCGGAGTTCCAGCGGGAAGGCCAGGCTCGCCGTGTCGAAGGCGGCCTCGTGCGTCAGGCCCGTGGGCGCCGGACCCCACGCCACCCGCCATCGGGCACCGCCCAGGCGGGCCTCGGCGCTGCCGGACTCCGGCGCCGCGATGGCCACCGGCCGGTCCGGGGGGGGCGAACGGTCGCTGGCGCGCAGCACGAGCCGATCCAGTTCGCGGGCCAGCTCCACCCCGCCCCTCAGGGGGACGGCGTGGCCACTGGCTCCCTCCTCGGCAAAGGTAACGGCCCGCGCCGTCTGGGTGGACGTCAGGGTGACGCCGAGCTCCTGGGCCAGCCGTCGGAGCAGGCGGGCCCGAAGGGCGGCCGGATACCCCGCCACCACCGTCCGGGACACCTCGATACCCTCCTGGAGACCGCCCCCGCGAGGCGCCCGTTCCGACTCCTCCAGGAGGCGCGGGAGGACCGCCGCCCAGGCCTCATCGGCGTCCCGGGCCCGGTGGGCCAACTCCGACAGGTGTCGGGCGGCACCGGGAACGGCCCGTTCCAGGCGCGGAAGCACCTCGTGGCGGAGGGCATTGCGGGTGAAGGAGCGGTCCTGGTTGGAGGGGTCCTGGCGCCACCGCAGTCCCACCGCGCGGGCGTAGTCGTCGATCTCGTCCGGGGTCGCCTTCAGGAATGGGCGCCAGAGTGCCGGGTCCCGGTGGGTCCGGATCCCACGCAGCCCCGAGAGGCCGGTCCCCCGGGCCGCGCGGAAAAGGACGGTTTCCGACTGGTCGCCGGCGTGGTGGGCGGTCAGGGTCCGAACGGCTCCCGCCTCGGCCCGCGCCTCCTCCAGGAAGGCGTAGCGCGCCGCCCGCGCCTCCGCCTCCCCCTGCGGAGGGGCCTCCAGGCGATGCCGGATCAGCGGTACGCCCCAGGCCTGGCAGAGCCCGGAGAGCCATGCGGCGTCCGACGCGCTCCCACGACGCAGGGCGTGGTCCAGATGAGCGGCCACGAGCTCCCGGCGAGCTCCGCCCCCCGGCGTACCGAAGCGGAGCAGGTGCAGGAGGGCCAGCGAGTCGCGTCCCCCGGACACTGCCACCAGGAGCCGACGTCCGGGTTCCGGAGCTCGAGGATCCTGAAAGGCTCGGGCAAGGACGGTCTCCAGCGCCGGTGCGCTCACGACGCCGGCCGGTGGGACGAGCCGCCGGCGCCCGGCTCCGCCTTTACCTGCTCGGTGAGCCCCGGTGGAAGGGGCCGCCCGGTGTCCTCGTGGAGGACCCGGGCCAGGAGGTCCGGTCGGTCGGTCTGGATGCCGTCCACCCCCAGCCGCAGGAGCCGTCGCATCCGCTCCGGGTCGTCCACCGTCCAGACCTGGACCGGGAGGTTCCGGCGATGGGCCGCGGCAACGAACGCGACGGTGACGATCTGGAGCCCACGCCAGGACTCGGGAACCTGAAGGATGTCGCAGGTGGGTCGGTACCGGCGCCCGAAGAGCCGCTGCGCACCCGGGAGGCGGGCCAGGAGCCAGAGCCGAGCGACCTGCTCCCGGCTGGCTCCCCACGGCCCCGAGTACCCCTGGGCGGCGTCTCGGTCGGATTCCCGTCCGGCGGCCACCAGGACCCGGTCCTCGGCGCCGTGCCGTCGGACCACCTCCACTAGAGGTGCGGCGACGGCGGCCTCCTTCGCCTCGGCGTTCACCCGCATGAGGGGAAAGGCCTCCAGGACCTCGTCGAGGGTGGGGATGCGGACCTGTTGGCCCCGGAAGCTCGACCGGCCCGAGGGATCGGTGAAGCGGGCCCCGGCGTCCAGCGCCTGGAGCTCGGCACGCGTGTGGGCCGAGACGAGTCCGGTGCCGTCGGTGGTGCGGTCCACCGTGGCGTCGTGGATGACCATGACCTCTCCGTCCCCGGAGAGGCGCACGTCCAGCTCCAGCATGTCCGCCCGCCAGATCTCCACGGCCTGGTGGAACGCCTCGAGGGTGTTCTCCGGAGCGAGCCCGGCACCGCCTCGATGGGCCACCAGCAGGGGGGACCCCGCCAGGTACGGATGCCCGGGGCGGAGGGGGACGGCAGGGGACTTCACCCCGGATCCCGCCCCAACCCAGTCAGCCGGACGTCCGGCGATCCGCCTCCACGACTTCCACGTCGGCCCGGCTGAGCTGGTAGTACTGGTAGAGCACCAGGTCCACCAGGCGGCTGGTCATGTCCAGCGCCGTCTGGGCCTCCTCCCCGTCCCGGGGGTCGTCGGCTTCCTCCTGGAGCGACACGACACGATCCGCCAGAAAGCGGAGGATGTCGCGGACCACCTGGGGACGCGGTCGCGCCGGGGCCTGGGCATCGGGCATCACCTCGGTAAGGAGCAGCCCACGCACGAAGGCCAGGAAGCCGGGGAAGGCCAGCTCGGTGAGCGGCTCTCCCTCCA
>CAKZOQ010000046.1 GCA_937136445.1 uncultured Gemmatimonadota bacterium | reverse complement strand
CCTGGAGGGCTACGGCCGGCTCAAGGGGAAGGGGAAGGTCGAGGTGGAGGACGGCGACGGGAAGAAGGCGGTGTACGAGGCCGATCACGTCATCCTCGCCACCGGATCCCGCCCCCGGGACCTCCCCAGCCTCACCATCGACGAGGAGCGGATCTGGTCCTCCACCGGCGCCCTCTACCAGAAGGAGGCGCCCGGATCCCTCTTCATCGTCGGGGCCGGGGCCATCGGGATGGAGTTCGCCGACGTCTACAACGCCTATGGGACCGAGGTGACCATCGTGGAGGCGCTGGACCGCATCCTCCCCCTGGAGGACGCCGAGGTCTCCAAGTTCATGGCCCGCACCTGGAAGAAGCGCGGCATCGACGTACACACCTCCGCCCGCTTCCAGGAGGCGGACATCCAGGACGACGGGGTGGAGGTCACCTTCACCGACAAGGATGGCGAGTCCCACACCATGAAGGTGGACTTCGTGCTGTCCGCGGTGGGCCGGGTGCCGAACTCCGAGGACCTGGGGCTGGACTCCGCCGGTGTGAAGACGGACGATCGCGGCTTCATCGAGGTGGACGACCACCTCCAGACGAATGTGGAGGGTGTCTACGCCGTGGGGGACGTGGTCGGTCGCCAGCTCCTCGCCCACAAGGCGAGCCACGAGGGGATCGTCTGCGTGGAGCACATCGCCGGGGAAGGACACCACACCGTCGACTACGAGAACGTGCCCAACTGCACCTACTGTCATCCGGAGGTCGCCTCGGTGGGACTCACCGAGGAGCAGGCCCGGGAGGCAGGCCACGACATCGAGGTCGGGAAGCTGCCCTGGGTGGCGGTGGGCCGGGCCGTGGCCGCCGGCCACGCCGACGGATTCGTGAAGATCATCCGGGACACCAAGTACTCGGAGATCCTCGGCGCCCACATCGTGGGCCCGCACGCCACCGAGCTCATTGCCGAGTTCGTCGTGGGGCGCCACCTGGAATCCACCGTGGAGGAGATGGAGCGGGCCATCCACCCGCACCCGACGCTCTCCGAAGGGGTCTCGGAAGGCGCCCTGGCCGCGCTGGGTCGGCCCATCCACATCTGATGAGGGACGACGCCGACGGCTCCTCCTTGGAGCTGGCCGAGCTCGACGAGCCTGCGCTCCAGGACTGGTCCGACGACCAGCACCGGGCCCTCCGGCTCTGGATCACCCTGGCGCGTTGCTACAGCACCTACTCCCGGGCCGTCGCGGGGAAGGTCTCCGAGTATGGGCTCACCACCCCGCAGTTCGGGATCCTTGAAGCCCTCTACCATCTGGGTCCTCTCTCCCTGGGGGAGCTGGCGGAGAAGCTCCTGGTCACCGGGGGGAACGTGACCTACGTCATGGACCGCCTGGAAGAGCAGGGGCTCGTCTACCGGGAGCGATCGCCGAAGGATCGGCGGGTGGTCCAGGCCAAGCTCACCACCGAAGGCCGGGACCTCATCGCCGGCGTCTTCCCCGGACACGGGGACTTCATCGAGGAGCTCTCCGGGCATCTGGACCCGCAGGAGCAGGAAGAGGCCCGTCGCCTCCTCAAGAAGCTCGGGCTCGCCATCCGGGAGTCGATGGAGGAGTAGGCGCGGGCCGACGACGGGTGTCCCTACGTGGCGCTTACGGGATCCGTACGCTCCTGGCGTTGCCTGGGCACGGGGCCCCGTCCAGCTTGAGTTCGGTCCCCGGTCATGTCTTCAGCCCCCGGTCCCGGTGCCGTCCTCCGGCTCTTCCTCCCGCGCCTCCACCCTCGGGACACCCCTCCTGGTGGCCTTCCTGGGTGGCACCGTTCTCCTCTCCTCCTGGCTGGCCTGGGAGGCGGTCGAGGCCGCGCGCTCCCAGAGGCAGGTGGCAGAGGAGGTCCTGGAGGGCTATTCGGCGGTGGCGGCCTCCGAATCGGCACGGCTGACCCGGGACGAACTGAACGACGTCGTGGACGAGCTCTTCGACGACGTGCCTCGTTTCACCCGCCGGACTCGCCTCCCGGGACCCGAGGAGGTGAGCCGGGAAGTGGACGAGGCTCTGGAGTCCGGCTGTCCCTGTCCGGGCTTCCGGAGCCCGCTCCTGGTCTTCCGGCACGACCCGGAGGACGACGCGGTGACGGTCCACGGCCGTCCCGACCCGGCCGGCCGGGAGGGTCCCGAGGTGGGCGGCGCCGACCCCGAGGTCCGGGCCGTCGTGGCGGCGCTCCACGACCACCGCCTCCAAGGTGGAGAGGAGCCGTTCCTGGACGGGATCACGCTCCTGCCCGCCTCCGGCCACTGGCCCTCCTCGGCGCTTCTCTACCACGTCACCCTGGGTGGGGACGACGAGGTACGTGCGGTCTACGGCTTTCTCGTCCCCGAGGCCGCGCTGGACGAGCTCGTACGCCACCGTCTCGGGAGATCTCCCCTCCTCCCGGCCAGCATCGTCGGCGACCTGCCCCAGGATTCCCTGCTCTCGGTGCGGGTGGTAGCCCACGACGGGCGCCCGCTGGCGCCCTCCCCTCAGGCGCTCGCGCCTGCGCCCTTCTCCGCCAGGGCCGACCTGTCCCAGGACCTGTCGAGCCTGGGGCTGGAGGTGGCCATCCGACCCGAGGCGGCCGATCAGCTCGTCATCGGCGGGCTGCCGCGCTCCCGTCTGCCGCTCCTCCTGGGGCTGCTGCTCCTCACGGTGGGCCTCGGTGGGGCGGGCCTGGTGGAGCTCCGCCGCAGCCAGGAGCTGACCCGCCTCCGGGAGGATTTCGTCTCCAGCGTCTCCCACGAGCTGCGGACCCCGCTGACCCAGATCCGCATGCTTGCCGAGCTCCTGGAGGAGGAGAAGCTCCCCGACGAGGCTTCCCGGGCGCGTTCCACCCGTGTCATCCGGCGGGAGGCGCAGCGCCTCACCATGCTGGTGGAGAACATCCTCCAGTTCGCCCGGGGCCGGGCTGCGCCGACGGTGGCTCCGGCCGGCGATGCGCCCGTCATCGATCTCCGCGACGTGGTGGCGGAGGAGGTGTCGCTCCTGGAGGCGGTGGGGGTGTCCGAGGGATCGCGCATTCGACTGGAGACCGGGGACGAGGCGGTGCTGGCCTCCCTCCATCGCGACGGTCTCCGGCGGGTGGTGGGCAACCTCCTGGACAACGCGCTCAAGTACGGGCCGCCGGAGCAGACCGTGGTGGTGCGGGTCCGGCAGAGCGCCGTCGGGGCGGTGGTGGAGGTGGAGGACGAGGGCCCGGGGATCCCGGCGGAGATGCGGGACTCCGTCTTCGAGCCGTACCAGCGCCTTGCCCGGGACGTGGAGGCTCGCCGGCCGGGCTCCGGGTTGGGGCTCGCCGTCGTCCGGAGCGTGGTCGGGCGCTACGGAGGCGAGGTGGAGGCGGGTGTGGGACCGGCCGGAGGGGCGCGCTTCACGGTACGTTTTCCCCACCCGCCCCAGGAGGCCTGACGTGGCGCGGATTCTCATCGTCGAGGACAACGAGGATCTGGCCTTCGGCCTTCGAGCCGCTCTGGAGTTCGAGGGCTACGAGGTGGAGGTCGCCTCCGATGGACGCGAGGGGCTGGCGAGGGCCCGCATGGCCGTCGCGGACCTGCTCATCCTGGACCTCATGCTCCCCCACCTCGACGGCCACGAGCTCCTGGGCACCGTCCGGCGCGAAGGAGTCTCTACGCCGGTGCTCATCCTCACCGCGCTGGGCGAAGAAGCCGAGGTGGTGCTGGGGTTCGATCGGGGGGCGGACGACTACGTGACCAAGCCCTTCAGCACGTCGGAGCTGTTGGCGAGGGTGCGGGCCCTGCTGCGCCGCGCCCAGGGTGGGGCAGCACGGGGGAGTCGCCAGCCGGTGGAGCGGTTCGGAGAGGTGGAGGTGAACCCGGCCTCCCGGACCGTCATCCGGGACGGCGAGACCGTGAGCCTGACCCCGAAGGAGTTCGACCTCCTCCTGGCGCTCCTGGAGAAGGAGGGCGCGGTGGTCTCCCGCACCGAGCTTCTCCGCGAGGTCTGGGAGTACGAAAACGCCAGGGTCGAGACCCGGACGGTGGACGTCCATGTGGCGGAGCTGCGTCGGAAGCTCGAGGCGGACCCCAGCCGACCGCGCCACATCCTCACCGTGCGCACGAAGGGGTACCGGCTCCAGCGCCGGCACAGACAGTAGGGAACGAGGGCCTATGGAGCGGCCCAGGCGCTGACAAAGATCTTACACAATGCGTCGATCCTCCTGACCCGCTCCTCCTGGGGTCTCCTCTAGCTTTGAGGTGCAGTCACCCGACCCCTCCCGAGGACGTCCATGTCCCGACGCTCCGCGCTTCTCCTGCCGAGGACGGCTCTGCTGGTGTCGGTCCTCCTGCTCGCGACCACTCCGTCGCTCCTCCAGGCCCAGGACGTGACGACCGAGGTGCCCTCCCTCCGGGTCTTCCTGGACTGCGACCGGAGCTGCGACTTCGACTACTTCCGGCAGGAGGTGCCGGTGGTGGACTGGGTTCGGGACCGGCAGGTGGCGGACGTGCACGTCCTCGTCACTCGCCAGGGCACGGGCGGTGGAGGGACCGAGTTCCAGCTCCTCTACCTGGGGCGCGCCGACCTCGAAGGCCGGACCGACACCCTCACCTTCGTCTCCCGTCAGGCCGCCACCGAGGACGAGGAGCGGGTCGGACTGGTCCGGACGTTCCGGGTGGGGCTGGCCCGCTACCTTGCCCTGGCCGGCCTGGCGGAGCTGGTGGACCTGGCCGTCCTGGAGACGGGCGGGGACAGGGGACCTTCCGCGCCCGCCGACGATCCCTGGAACCTATGGGTCTTCCGCGCCAGCGTCAGCGGGGAGGTGGAGGGGGAGAGCCGCACGAGCTCCCGCTCCTGGAACGGGTCGTTGTCGGCCGGGCGTACCACCCGCGAGCTCAAGACCGACATCAACATCTTCAGTCGGTACGAGTCCGACGAGTTCGAGCTCGACGAGGACTCGACCCTCACCAGCGTGGAGCGCTTCCACTCCATCCGCGCGACCTCGGTATGGAGCCTCACGCCCCACTGGTCGGTCGGGGGGCAGACACGGTTCCTTAGCTCCACCAGCCAGAACACCGACTTCTCGGTGACCGCCGGTCCGGCGCTCGAGTACAGCGTCTATCCCTACGACGAAGCCACGCGACGCCAGATCACGGCCCTCTACCAGGTGGGGGTACGTCACCTCCGCTACGACGAGGCGACCCTCTTCGGCTTCCTGCAGGAGACCCGACCCGAGCACAGTCTGGTCATCAGCGCCGACTTCCAGCAGCCCTGGGGCGAGCTCTTCCTCTCGCTGGAGGGCTCTCACTACCTGGACGACATCGAGGTCCACCGGGTGGAATTCCGGAGCAACCTGGAGTTCCG
>CAKZOQ010000045.1 GCA_937136445.1 uncultured Gemmatimonadota bacterium | reverse complement strand
CAGCCGTTCCAGCCGCTCCGCGTCCCCCCGGCGATCGTCGGCGACGGGTCCGGTGCCGGACCGCTGGACGGGCCGGGTGTGGGAGGGGCGGTGTGGGAGGCGGTGGTGTTCGCCGGTCATGAGCGGGGCCAGGCGGGAAGGACGGGTGCGGGAGGACGTGGGAGGGCGGTGGACGCCCCAGGGTGGACGCTCAACCTAAGGGCGGTCAGGCCACCGGCGCTCAGGGCGACGGCATGTCGATCCGGGGGTTCGTACTCCCGTCTGCCCGCACGAACACCGTGAAGTCGTCGTCCAGGTAGCCCTCCACCACCTCGACGTCCCCGGAGAGACCCTTGCAGAAGGCGACGACCTGGTCCAGGTCGTGGCCCACCAGGAGCGGGTGCTCGGGGAAGACCTCCTTCCGGAGCATGTTGAAGCCCAGCGCCCGGCGGGCCACGGTCCACATGCGCTCGATCATCCGGAGGTGGAAGTCGGGGTCGGCGCAGCGATACGCCAGCGCGCCGGAGGCCAGAACGTAGTCCACTTCGGGGAGGGTCGCGGTGGTGAAATCGGCCTGGAGGATCGTGGCCCGGGGGTCGTCCTGGTAGCGGGCCTGGGCCTCGGTGACGAACTCCGGCATCTGGTCGAGGCCGAGGTAGGTGACGTCCGAGGCCGTTCGGTCCAGGAAGGCCTTCAGGTCCGCATGGCCGCACCCGACGTCCAGGACGGAGCACCCCCGGAGGTCGCCCACCCCGGCCAGAACCTCGAACCGGCGCGTCTGGCTCTCCGGCCCGCGCCACCCCAGCGCCTTTGCGGTCCCCTCCGAATACGTCCGGATCCGGTGGCGGTGATAGTGGATGACGGTGGCCTTCTCGATGATGTCCATCGACCTCCCGGCAGGGTCCCGCCTGGACCGTGGGGGATTCCGGAGCCTACCCGATGGTGCAGAGTCCCGGGGGCGTGTTCACGTTCCGGTCGCACTCGCTGTTCGGCACCGGCATGAACATGTACTTCACCTCGGCCGGAGCCAGCCGCCGCAGGTCGTCCCAGCCCAGCCCCAGACCGAAGAGCTCGTAGCGACGTTCGTACAGGATCTGGTCCCGAACCGACTGCGCGTCCGGCAGATCCTCCGCCGTGAGGGGCGGCAGGCAGGCCACGGGCTCGTCGAAGGCCGACGAGCAGGGCTCTCGCACCTCGTTGATGAGCGCCCGGGCGGTGGCCAGATCGCCGCTGGCAGCCTGGGCCTCGGCCATGATGAGGCGCATCTCGTCGGGGAGGACGGCCAGGATGGCCGCGCCGTTCGACCCGTACCGGGCGTGGGCGTCCAGCGGCACGTTGGCCCCCTCGATGTCCTCTTCGGTGGCCCAGAAGGCGACCCGACCGTCGCCCTCCTCGGCGCCCAGCCGGAAGGTGTCCTCCGGCCGCATCTCGGTGGAGTTGCCGCCGGCCGCCATGAGGTTCCAGACGGGGTTCGGGTCGTTGGCGTCGAAGCGGAACTCGGAGAACGACCCGAGGTCCACGCGCTGCGCCGCGGTCATCGCCTGGCCGGTGCGCCCGAAGGCCAGGGCGTAGCGGGCGGTCATGGCGTCGATGAGCTGCCCCAGATCCAGGCCGGGAGCCAGCACCTCCTCGGTGAATTCGGCGGAGGGGGCCGTCGATGCCAGGTGGCCCCGGGCCTCGTCCAGCAGCCGGAAGACCTCCTCGATGCCGGCGTCCCGCGAATCGAAATCCGGCGACGGCTCCGTCGGGTCCACGTCCGTGGGGATCTGCTCGAAGGTCATGAGCAGGTTCCCGAAGGCCATGGCCTTGAAGGTCTTGGCCAGCGCCAGGACGCCGCTGAGCGTCGCCTCGCCCATGCCTACCCCAGGCGCCGACTGGATGAGCACGTTGGCGATCTGGACCACGTCGTACTGGCCGGCCCAGGGGGCCTCCGACGATCCGTTCGTGTTGTCGAATTCGGAGCCCCCGACATCCAGCTCCTGGATGTACTGGAAGGTCCCTCCGCCTGCGCCGACCTCGTCGGCGACCAGCGCGGACACGAAGATGGGGTCGACGATCTCGTTGGAGTACTCGGCCTGAAGGCCCACCGCCACCTGGAGCATGCCGGAGATCGAACCCTCCACCACGTCCTCGCCGGGGTTGTTGGGGTCCGTCAGGTCGAGGTCGCACGCGGCGAGGGAGAGCACGGTCAGGAGCGCGACGACGCCGCGCCGAATCGTCTGGATGGGCATCGTCGTCCTCAGAAGCTCAGGCGGAGGCCGACACCGACCGTCCGCGCGTTGGGATACGTCGCGAAGTCCACGCCTCGGGCCACGGTACTCAGGCCGAACATGTTCACCTCCGGGTCGTAGCCCGTGTAGTCGGTCCATGTGTAGAGGTTCTGGGCCTGCAGCTGGATCTGGGCCCCCTCCACCCCGACGCCCCGGAACCAGGTCGGATCCAGGTCGAAGCGGATGGAGACGTTGCGCAGCTTCACGAAGTCGGCGTCCTCCAGGTACGCTTCGAAGATCCCCTGGATGCGGGTCCGGTACTCCGGCGTGACCTCGCCCCGGAGGAGCTGGTCGTAGAGGGGGCCGGCCTGGAAGATGTCCATGATCCGTTGGGTCTGATTCCAGACCTGGTGCCCGAACTGGCCGTCGAGCAGGAACGAGACGGTCAGGCGGTCGCCGATGCGGACGTCGTTGGCCAGCGACAGCGAGAAGTCCGGCCACGGGTTGCCCACGATGGAGTCGCTCAGCGTCTCCAGGGGCCCCACCTCGTCGGAGAGGATCTCGCCGTCCGCTCCCCGTCGGAAGGCGTCCATGTAGAAGACGCCCACGGGGTGGCCCTGCTCCACCCGGTTGTTGTAGCCCGAGGTGAATGGATCCACGGCCAGCGAATCGACGACGTTCTCGTTCTGCGAGAACACCAGCGTCGAGGCCCATCCGAAGCTCTCGGAGTTCACATTCTCCGTCCGTAGCTCGATCTCCGTGCCCCAGTTGGACATGGAGCCGACGTTCTCGAGCCGGGAGGCGAAGCCGGTGCTGGAGGCGAAGGGCCGGGTCAGCAACAGGTCCTCGATGTTCTGGTCGTAGTAGGTGAAGTCGAGGCCGATGCGGTCGTCCAGGAAGGCCACGTCGAAGCCCGCCTCCCACTCCCGCTGCCGCTCGGGTCGCAGGTCGGGGTTGCCTGCCTGCCCCAGCGGTACCAGGCCCAGGCGGCCCACGTTGTTCGTCGAGCCGTAGCGGGCGAAGCGGGCGTAGGCCTGGCCCAGGGTGGGCTGGTTGCCCGCGTAGCCCAGGGCGCCGCGGAAGCGGAGCTGGGAGAAGAAGTCCGGCATGCCGTCGAAGAAGGGCTCGTCGGAGATCACCCACGACCCCGACAGCTTGGGGTAGAGCTGCCAGCGCTCGTCCTCGCCGAAGGTGGAGGAGGCGTCCCAGCGGAGCCCGCCCGTCAGGAAGAACCGGTCGGCCAAGCCGATCTGTTGCTGCACGAAGACGCCCACGGTGGTGGTCTCCACCTCGCCCTCGCTGGCGGACTGCACCGCGCCGCGGACCAGCTCGGTGACGGGCACCAGGTCCGAGGCCGAGAGGTTCAGGTTCCGCACCTTCTCCTGGGTGGTGTTGAGGCCCCCCGAGGTCGTCATGTCCACCGACTGCCCCACGCCCCACTGGTAGTTGGCCAGGAGGTCGTTGTTCAGCAGCGAGCTCGCCCGGTTCGTGGAGAGCGCCGTGCCGGTGGGGGAGCCGGTGGCGCCCCGGGGGATGAAGAGGGAGGTGCCCAGGTCCACGTCGTCGTAGCCCAGGCGATAGTCGAGGGTGAGGCCGTCGAAGGGCTCGGCCGTGGCCTGGAGGGAGCCGATGAAGCGGGACACCTCCTGGGGCGTGGCCCAGTCCTCCACCACCGAGAGCGGGTTGGCGAAGACGAAGGCGTCGTTGACGTACTCGCCCGTCTCCGGGTTCCGCTCCGCCAGGTCCACGGTGGTCGGGGTGAAGACGATGGAGGTGAGGAGTCCCCCGGTGCCCTGCTCGCCGTTGATCTGCAGGTCGGTCTGGCTCCGCACGATGTTGGCGCCGGCCTTCACCTCCAGCCAGTCGCCGAATCCCTGGTCCAGGTTCAGGCGCACGTTCAGCTTCTCGTGCCCCGAGCCGATCATGATCCCTTCCTGGTCCACCAGGTTGCCGGAGAGGTAGTAGCGGGTCCGGTCCGCGCCGCCGGAGACGGAGAAGGAGTGGTCGCTGCTCCAGGAATTCCGGAAGATGAGGTCCTGGTGGTCGAAGCGCGTCACCGCCGCGCCGTCCTCGTCCAGCGGCGTCAGGGCGAAGGGGAGGCTCCGCTCCAGGTCGCCGCGGATGACCGTGGACCCCACGGTGATGCGCGGCGCGCCGATCTGCCCGCGCTTGGTGAAGATCTGCACCACGCCGTTGTTGGCCCGGGAGCCGTAGAGCGCCGCGGCGGCCGCCCCCTTCAGGATCTCGACGCGCTCGATGTCGTCCGGGTCCAGGTCGGCGAGGCGGTTCGAGGGGTTCGAGCGGTATCCCACGTTGATCTGCTGATCGCCGTTGTTGTCGATGATGACGCCGTCGACGATGAAGAGCGGCTCGGCGCCGCCGGTGATGGAGCTGGTCCCTCGCAGGCGCATGGACACGCCCCCGCCCGGGGTGCCGGTGTTGCTGATGATGGTGGCGCCGGCCACGCGACCCTGGAGGGCCTGGTCGATGGTCGTGACCTGGGCGTCGGCGATGCTGGAGGCATCCACGGACACCACGCTGGTGCCGAGGGCGCGACGTGAGGTGGGCCCCGCCGTGCCCGTCACGACGATCTCGCCCAGCTCCATCGCACTCTCACGGAGGAGGATGTCCGGGGCGCGCACCACCTGCTGGTCGCCGAGGGTGATGGTGGCGGTGCCGGCCTCCCGGCCCACGAACCGGACCTGGAGGGTGTAGGTCCCCGCGGGCACGTCGGCGCGGATGGAGTAGCGTCCCGTGGCGTCGCTCAGCGCACCGAACTCCGTACCGGCGACGGTCACCTGGGCTCCGGAGACCGCCGTACCGGCCACGGCGTCCAGCACCCGGCCGACGACCGTGTAGCGCTGCTGGCCCGAGGCCGGTGTGAGGAACCCGGCGATGGCGGTCAGGAGCAGCAGCACGAAGACCCAACCGCTGGGATGCGATGTCCGTCGCATGGGGAATACCTCGAGAGCGTGGATGGACCGGCCGGCAGGGGGCCGGGATGGAACTGCCGTCCACAACAGGACCCTGGACGGCTCGGCGTCGTTGGCGACACCTACGCACGTTGGTGACGATCATGTCCCCCCACCTTATCTGCGGAAGGCGGCGGGGGACAAGAGGGTGACGGTCGTGTCACGGAGGGGCGGGGGATGGGTGGTCGGGTCTCCGTCAGTTGCCTTCTGCGTCGTGCCCGCCCCAGACTGTCGCCTCAGCCACGGATCCCTGGTCGCCTGGGCCCCGCTGGGCTCGGCGCGGCTCCATCCCATCTTCCGGAGAGGCACCCTGTGCAGAAACGCGAGATCAACCCCACGGACTGGCTCGAGGGATTCAACATCAACCACGGCATCGAGGTCACCGGCGCGAAGCGGGTGCTCTACCTTTCGGGTCAGACCTCCAACGCAGCCGATGGCGCTCCCCTACACGCCGGCGATCTGGTCGCCCAGTTCAAGCTCGCCTGGTCGAACCTCGAGGACGCCCTTGCCGCCGCCGACATGGCACCGTCCGATGTCGTCCGGCTGAACATCTACACGACCGACGTCGACGCCTTCATGGCGGCGGTCGATGAGCTCGTACCGATCTACGCGGAGGAGGGCTGCAAGCCCGCGTGCACCTTGCTCGGCGTGGACCGGTTGTTCGAGCCGGAGCTCATGATCGAGCTGGAGGCGACCGCGGTGGCATGAGCCGGGCCTGACCGCGCCGGGGGGCGGAAGCCGCGGCTGAGCGGCCCGGACCAACCGGCGGCCCCGGCGTCCGCCGATGTCGCAGACGCCTCCAGGGGGCTACCCTCCCTCTGCGCTTCTTCTCATGGGGCGCCAGTCTTCCCCTTCCGGAGGTGTCGCATGCGGGTGATGGTGCTGCACGATGTCGACGACGTCCCCCACTGGCTTGCGTCGCCGAAGCGAGACGAGTTTTTTCACGCCCACGGGATGAAGGTGAGCACGTTCACCGGCTCCGACGGGGGCAATCGCGTCGGGGTCATCATCGACGGCGTGCCGGACCTGGACACCTTCCACGCGGCGCTGCAGACGCCCGAGGGCGCCGCGGCCATGAAGCACGACGGCGTGCATCCGGACAGCATCTTCATACTTGTGGAGAGCTGATCGGGAGCGTCGCCTCCCGCGAAGCGTGATGACGGGGCCTCCCGGTTCGCGGGGCGGAGGAGATCGATCCGTGAGGTACGGGTGCCAACAGCTGAGAATGGTCTCTGCGATGGTGCTGGCGGCGGTATCCATGACGGGGTGCCTCACGCCTGGAGGGGTGCGGAGCGAAGGAGAGGGGGGATACCGGGGCCACAAGCCATCCGCCGTCCTGGACCGGGACGATCTGTCGGACGAGAGCGGAATGCTCCTGGACGCCATGGTGCGCCGCATCCCCTTCATGCGCATCAACGTCGAGCTCACCTGCCCCGCCATCGCGCTGCGAGGGGTCAACACGGTTCCGGGGCTCACCGAGCCCGAGATCTACGTGGACGGGCTCCGGGGAGCCGACACCTGCATCCTGAACAATCTCGCCGTCTCGGACGTTCGGCGTGTCGAGGTCTACTCCCAGGGCGTCACGAGCCGGCCCGGCTACGTCACGAGCCCCCGGGGGCTGATACTGATCTTCACCCGACAACGCTGAAGCCGGACCCGCGGAGCGCCCACGAGCCCGGCTTCAGGCTTCGATGTCGTCCTCCTCGGACGGCCTCCTAGAAGGGCACTCCGTAGGTAAGGCCCACGTTGACCGTCTTGTCGAACTGCGTATCCCCCACGGTCTGGCGGGAGTAGATCCAGCCCTGGCCCTCCGCGAAGACGGAGATCGACTCATTGACGCGGAAGCTGGCGCCCAGGCCGAAGACCCCGGCCCCCTCGGTCATGTCGTAGGAATAGCTGGGTGAGCTGCGGGCTACCGTGACCAGCCCGCCGCCGGCGAAGACGTACGGCGAAAGGGTCGGTGAGGTGGGGTAGCTCACCTGCAGCTCGGCCGAGTAGTACGTCCGGCTGAAGTCGATGTCCTCACTCACGACCCCGGTCTCGCGGCCCCCGTTGTTGGCCAGGGCGAAGGAGCCTCTGAGCGAGACGTACTCGTCGATGACGAAGACCAGCCCCGCGCCGAACCGGACCCCCGCGTCGTACTCCACGGACCGGAAGGCGTCGAAGGACGTGGGCGAGTTCTGGGCTCCGGTGAATACCGTGACCCCGATGGTCCCGTCCTCCTGGGCCGAGCTCGCCGCCGGCGTCGCCAGCAACAGGACTGCGCCGGCGAGAAGAATCATGCGCGTCTTCATTGATGTCTCCTTCGTGCGTGTCGGGGACCTGCGCTGTGCGCTCACGGTACGTCCCACCAGAGGGCGTCATTGATGCCGGCGCCGCTCTGCCTCGAGACGGCTTCCTGCAGGTGCTCGTTGTTCACGGCCTGCTCCGAGACCGGGTAGGGAAGGCGGAGGGGGATCCGGTCGGCGTTCACGTTCGCCACGCTCGGCTGGAGGTCGGGGAACCCGGTGCGCCGCCACTCGGCGAAGGCCTCGACCCCCTGGTCATAGAGGGCGATCCACTTCTGCAGGCCGATCTGCTCGAGGCCCCGAGCGGGATCGTAGGCCACCGACGGCTGGGCCAGGTACGCGTCGATCTCGTCCCGTGGGATCCCGTAGGCCTGCATGGCTGCCGTGATCCCGGCGGCGTAGAAGTCGGCGGCGCTGCCACCGATCCAGCCGCGCTGGGCCGCTTCCGCCTGATTCAGCATGACCTCCGCCGTGGAGAGGAACACCGACGGCGTGCTCGCCCTCAGGTGCCACGCCCCGACCTTGGAGACCGAGTTGAAGGCGTACTCGTGCTGGTCGGGGAGTCCATTGGGTAGCCCCCGGTAGGCGCCGTCCGACTCGGCCGGGTCGGCTATGTACCCGAGACGCGGATCGTTCAGGGTCGACAGCGTGTCGACGAGCGTCGCGCTCACCCGGTAGTCGCCGGGCCGCTCGATGAAGCCCGTGTGGTAGGGATGCTGATTGGGCGCCGACTCGGCGTACTCGAGCTGCGCCTGGTCCGCCAGGCTCGTGAAGACGCCCGCCGCCACCGCGGACGCGGCTTCGGCCGCGGCGGTGCCCGGGTCCACCTCGGAGAGGCGCATGGCCAGCCGGAGCCGGAGCGAGTTGGAGAACCTCCTCCACGCCTCCATGTCCCCCTCGTACAGCAGGTCCTCCGGCCCGAAGGAGTCTCCGGGGCCCATCATCCCGTTGGCCGCCTTCAGGTCGGCGATGAGGCCGGCGTAGATGGACTCCTGGGCGTCGTAGGCCGGGGACGTGGTCCCGTCCTCCGCCTCGGCGCTGAGCGCCTCCGAGTAGGGGATGTCGCCCCAGAGGTCCGTCATGTTCTGGAAGATCCAGGAGCGCAGGATCATGCCCACCGCCTCCTGGTTCGGCAGCCCCGCGGCCGCGCCCCGCCGGATCACCTCGCGGGTCTCCGCCTGGGCCTCGAGCCAGAAGTCCTCCCACGATCCGTCGGAGAAGTCCACGTCCAGGTTGTACCGGTCCGTGGTTCCGTACTGGAGTCGGGCGATGTGCTGGACCCAGAGCGAGGTGACGCCCAGGTCCATTCCGTAGTTCAGGGCCTCGTCCGCCGCCGACTCGATGGCGGCGGGGAGGATGAAGGACGCGCCGACGTCGGTGGGCGCGTTGGGGTTCTCGTTCACCTCGGTGAGGCTGTCGCCGCACCCCGCGACGAGCAGCGCCAGGGGCATCACGAGGGCGAGGGCGCGCCTCCGATGGTGCCGTCTCATGGTCGTTTCCTCCTGGATCGGGCGGCTCATCAGTTCACCCTCAGGTTGATGCCGAAGCTGCGCATCGTGGGCTCGGAGAGGTACTCGATTCCGGCCGGCGCGCCGCCGTAGTCGTGCAGGACGTCCACCTCCGGGTCGATGTGCGGCACGTCCGTCCAGAGGGCCAGGTTCCGCCCCACCACCTGGACTCGCGCGCTGGAGAGGGGCAGCCGGTCCATGAGGCCCTGGGGAAGGTCGAAGCCGAGCTTGACCTCGCGGAGCTTCAGGTAGCTCGCGTCGTAGACGTGCATGTCGTCCATCTGGTACATGCGGCGCCAGTAGGTGCGCATCTCGATCCTCTGGTCGTTGGGCGTGCCGTCCTCCTTCACGCCGTCCACGATGATGCCGCCGTCGGCCCGCCCGGCCGCCGTCTCCGCCAGCAGCCCGGTCCGCCGGGACAGCTGGCAGGTACCGCACATGACGTCGCCGCCCTTCCGCCAGTCGAGGAGCACGGACAGGTCCAGCTCCTTGTAGCGGAAGTTGTTGCGGATGCCGGCCGTCCAGTCCGGCTGGGCCACGCCCACCTGGACCTTCTCTTCGGCCCGCTCCGGGAGCCCCTGGTCGTTGACGATGATCCGACCCTGGTCGTCCCGCCTCAGCGTGGTGCCCATGAGGACGCCGAAGGGCTTGTCCAGCCTCGCTTCCACCGTGAGGCCCGACCGGGCGTAGGTGCCCAGGATGACGGTGTTGATGCCCTCGTGGAGGGCCATGACCTTGCTGCGGTTGCGGCTCCAGTTGGTCGTGGCGGACCACTGGAAGTTCTGCTCACGCAGGAGGTCGGCGCTGAGCTGGACCTCCACGCCGCGGTTGCGGATCTCACCGGCGTTGATGATGCGCGTCTCGTAGCCGCTGGCCTCGGAAACCGGCACCGGGATGATCTGGTCGCTGGTGGATGCGTCGTAATAGGTGAGGTCGAGCTGCGCTCGCCCTCCCACGAAGCGCAGGTCCGCCCCGGCCTCGAAGGATCGGGTCTTCTCCGGCCGGAGCTGCGCCGCCGGCAGGGTGAGGCTCGGTGAGTAGGAAGGGATGCCCTTCCACGGGGTGTTGGGGGTGAGCACCGCCGACAGCTGGTACGGATCGGCGTCGCTTCCCACCTCCGCCCAGCTGGCGCGAATCTTCCCGTACTCGAAGATGCTGTTCAGGTCGAACGCGTCGGTGAAGACGAAGGAGGTGGACACCGACGGGTAGAAGTAGGAGCGATTTTCTTCCGGCAGGCTCGACGACCAGTCGTTGCGACCCGTCACGTCCACGAAGAAGCGGTTCTGGTAGGAGATGCTTGCGAGCCCGTACGCGCTGTAGACCTTCTTGCGCAGGACCGAGTACTCGATGTCCGGGGGGACGGCCGAGTTGGACGGATTGTAGATGGCCGGGACGTTGAGGCGCTCGGACGCGACCAGGTTGTCGGTCCCTTCGTTGTAGCGGTGGTTGGCGCCGGCGCTGATGGACAGCCCGATGTTCTCGGTGATGTTCCCGTCCCCGGTGAGCATGAGCTCGGTGTTGGTCTCCTGGCGGGACTGGGCTCCGTCGTCGAAGCCGCCCCAGATGTGCTGGTGCGCGTTCACCGGATAGGCGCGCTTGTAGCGGAACTCGTACCAGTCGGTGCCGCTCTGCAGCTGGGCGGAGAGCCAGGGGGCGAGCTCATAGTTGAGGCGGGCGAAGCCGCTGATGCGGTCCCGGGTGTCATCGTTCCACGCGTACTTGGCCACCCAGTACGGGTTGTCCCAATAGTTGTGGTTCCAGTTGTCCGGCAGCCCGTTCCCGGGATGCCCCTCGGGCCAGCGGCTCCCGTTCTCCTCCCACAGGTCCAGGGCGTGCTGGAGCATGGGCATGGAGGTCTGACGCTGCCACCAGGTGAACAGGTAGGTGTTGCTGTAGAGGCTCCCGCCGGCGCCGAAGTTGCGGTTCTCACCGTTCATCTTGGCGTAGGTGCCGGAGCCGGTGAAGCGGAGCCGGTCCGTGACGTCCACCCCAGCGTTCAGGAAGACCGACGTGCGGTCGAGCCCCATCCCCGGGAGGGTGCCCTGCCCGTCCATCCGCGTGAAGGAGAGACGGCCGCTCGCCCGCTCCGACTGGGCGGAGGCGGAGAAGTTGGTCGTGGACGTCAGGCCCGTCTCGTAGTAGTCACGGACCGAGTACGGACGGGGCAGCCAGGGCTGCATGGAGTAGCCCTCCGCGGCCTCCGGGTCCCACTGCTGATACATGGTGCCGTCCAGCGGCGGGCCCCAGCTTTCGTCCACGCCGTCGTTGATGCCGCTTCCGGTCCCCTCGATGAACTGGAACCCGCTGGGGTTGCTCCCGCCGCCGTACTGGTTCTGGTAGACGGGCATGCGTAGGGGCGTGAGGAAGGTCGTCTCGTGGTTGGCCGAGAACTGGACGGCGTCGCCGGTGCCGTCACCCGACTTGGTGGTGATCAGGACCACGCCGTTGGCCGCCCTGGACCCGTACAGGGCCGCCGCGTTGGCACCTTTGAGGACCGTGATCGAGGCCACGTCGTCGGGGTTGACCGTCTGAAGGGCGTTGCCGTAGTCCGGGATGTCCTCCCCGACCACGGTCGAGTTGTCCATGGGCACGCCGTCCACCACGAACAGCGGCTCGTTGTTGCCCGAGATGGACGAGGTACCGCGGATGAGGATCTTGGAAGATCCGCCGAGGGGGCCTTGGTTCTTGATCTCGACGCCGGCGATCTCACCGGCGAGGGAGTTGAGGATGTTGGGCTCGCGGGCCTCGGAGAGCTTGTCTCCGCTGACACCCTGGACGGCGTAGCCCAGCGCGCGTTCGTCGCGGCTGATGCCCAGGGCCGTCACCACCATCCCCTCCACCTCTACCGCGCTCTGAGTGAGGGTGAAGTCGGCCGTGGCCGTGCCCTCGGCGGGCACGGTGACGGTCTGCTCGGCCGTGGCGTAGCCGATGCTCTGGGCGCGCACCACGTGCTCGCCGGCCGGTACGCCGGTCACCTGGAAGCGGCCGCCGGCGTCCGAGAGGGCACCGAGTTGGAGCTCGGCCACCACGACCTGCACACCCTGGAGGGGCTGCCCGGTCGTGCTCGTCACCGAGCCTGTAATCGTTCCGGTCTGCTGTGCGTATCCAGGTGCGGGCATGACGGCGA
>CAKZOQ010000044.1 GCA_937136445.1 uncultured Gemmatimonadota bacterium | reverse complement strand
TACCTCGGCATCGTCATGGGCGAGGCCATCATCGGCGCCAACATCGTGAAGGACCTCTTCGCCGTGGTCCGGGACGTGGTGGGAGGTCGCTCGGCCTCCTACGAGAAGGCGCTCCGTGAAGCCCGGCAGGAGGCCATCAAGGAGATGTGCGAACAGGCCTCCGGCAAGGGGGCCGACGCCGTGATCGGAGTGGACATCGACTACGAGGTGCTGGGCTCGTCCAACGGGATGCTCATGGTCACCGCCTCCGGCACGGCCATCCGGACCTAGGCACCGGAGCCCTCCTCCCCCATGCCCGAGCTCCCCGAAGCCGAGACCATCGTCCGGGGTCTCCGCCCCGAGGTGGTGGGCGAGACCGTCCGGCGGGTGGAGGTGGTCCACGAGGACGTCCTTCGTCAGCCCCGCCGCGCCTTCGCCGACCGGGTACGTCACACCGCCCTCGACGCCGTGGAGCGCCGGGGAAAGAACGTGGTCCTGGTCCTGGATTCGGGCGATCGCCTCGTGGTGAATCTGGGGATGACGGGACGACTCCTTCCCTTCCCGGCGCCCCCGGTGGCGTCCCGCCGCCCCACCCACCCGGCGGTGCGCCTCCGATTCGAGGACGGCGGTGTGCTGGTTTACGACGACATGCGGCGGTTCGGAGCGCTGGAGGTGCTGGACGCCGAGGCCTGGTCGGAGCGCGACGAGGCGCTGGGGCCCGAGCCCCTCTCCGACGACTTCACCCCGCAGATCCTCGCCCGGGGCCTCGCCGCCTCCCGCTCTCCCCTTCGCTCGTGGCTCTTGGACCAGCGGCGCCTCGCCGGCGTGGGAAACATCTACGCCAGCGAGGCCGCGTGGGCCGCCGGCGTGCACCCCAGGCAGCCCGCCCGGGAGATCCCCGCGCCGGCGGTGAAGCGTCTCCACGGCGCCATCCGCCGCATCCTCGCCCAGGCCATCGAGGGGGGAGGCACCACCATCCGGGACTACCGCAACGCCCGGGGCGAGGCCGGCGAATTCGGCGGCAGGCTGGCGGTCTACGGTCGGGAGGGCGAGCCCTGCCGGAGCTGCGGGACGACGGTGGAGCGCATCGTCTTCAGCAACCGCTCCGCCTTCCTCTGCCCCGCGTGCCAGCCCCTGCGGAATCCCCGGCGGAGATCGAAGGGAGGCAGGTCGTGAGTTCCCTCGTGAGAGCCGTCGCGAGCTGGAAGGCCCGTGCCCGTGGGCTCGCCCTCCTCGTCGTGGCGGGCGCCCTGGCGTCGGCCGATCCGGTGCACGGACAGACTCCGGCCTCCCGGTCCCTCCCGTCGGGGCTGGACCTGCCGGTGGTGGAGGACACCCTGGACAACGGGCTCCGACTCCTGGTCCTGCCCCGCCCCGGCGCACCCACCGTCTCCTTCGTGGTTCAGTACGGGGTGGGCGGCGTCCACGAGCATCGAGGCACCACCGGCACGGCCCACCTCTTGGAGCACCTCCTCTTCAAGGGGAGCGAGACGCTGGGCACCACCGACCCGGAGGCGGAGCGTCGGCTCTTCCGTGTGATGGACGCCGTCCACGACACCGTCCTCCTGGCCCGGGCCTCCGAGGACGAGGAGGCCATCGCCCGCCTGGAGGCGCGGATCGAGGCGCTGGAGGACTCGGCCCGGACGTTCGTGGTGGCCAACGAGTTCGACCGCGTGCTGACCCGCGCCGGCGCCCGGGGCCTGAACGCGACGACCGACCACGAGGCCACCACCTACTTCGTGGAGCTGCCCGCCAACCGCACCGAGCTCTGGTTCGCCCTGGAGGGCGACCGCATGGCCCACCCCGTCTTCCGGGAGTTCTACACCGAACGGGACGTGGTCGTGGAGGAGCGGCGCATGCGGGTGGAGACCAGCCCCGGCGGCCTCCTGTACGAAGGCCACCTGGCCACCGCCTTCCAGGTCCACCCCTACGGTCAGCCGGTGGTAGGGTACCGCGCGGATCTGGCCACCCTCACCCGGGAGGAGGTTGCCGACTACTACCGTCGCTTCTACGGAGCCGGCAATGCGGTGGTGACCGTCGTGGGCGACGTGGACACCGACCAGGTCCGGACCTGGGCCGAGGAGTACCTGGGCCCGGTGCGCCGGGGCGAGCGACCCCCGCCGGTGCTGGCCAAGGAGCCCGAGCAACAGGGGGAGCGTCGGATCATCGTGCGGTTCGATGCCGAGCCCCAGCTCCGCATCGGGTGGCACGTGCCTTCGTCCCTCCACCCGGACGCTCCGGCCCTCTCGGTCCTCACCACCCTCCTCACCGGGGGGCGCACCTCCCGCCTGCATCGTCGGCTGGTGCTGGAGGACCGTCTCGCTACCGGCGTCTTCGCCGGGAGGGGCCCCGGCCAGCGGTTCCCCACCCTCTTCACGGTGAGCGCCACGCCCCGGGCGCCCCATACCCCCGCGGAGGTGGAGACCGCGATCTACGAGGAGCTGGAGCGGCTGGCTCGGGACGGCCCCACCGCCTCGGAGCTGGAGCGAGTGCACAACCGCATGGAGGCCGCGGCGGTACGCCGTCTTTCGTCGAATCTCGGACTGGCCTTCCAGATCGCCGGTTCGGAGGCCCTCTACGGCGACTGGCGCGAGACCTTCCGCCTCACAGAGCAGATCCAGGCGGTGGACGCCGAGGACGTCCGCCGGGTGGCGGCGACGTACCTGACCGCGGACAACCGGACGGTGGCCACCCTCCTCCCGGAGTCGGACGGGTCGGAGGAGGAGCGATGATCGGACTGCGCCTCCAGGAGCTCGTCTCGGCCGTCCTCGTCGCGGGCCTCCTGGGAGCCGTCGCCGCACCCGGATCCCTACGGGCCCAGACCACGGACGGCCCCGCCAGCGAGGGAGCCCGCGCGCTGGAGGCCATCCCCGTCCCACCGCTGGACTTCGATCCGCCGGAGGCCGAGCTCCGTGAGGTGACGGGCGTTCCGGTGCTGTACCTCCGGGACCCCGCCCTCCCCCTGGTGAGCGTCTTCGCCAGCTTCGAGGGCGGATACGCCCACTTCGAGCGGGATCGATACGCCGCCGGCCTCGGCCTCGCGAACTTCCTGAGGTACGGCGGCACCACCGACCTTCCGCCGGATTCGGTGGACACCCTCCTGGAGCACTTCGCACTCCAGACCTCCGTGGGGTCCGGAGGTGGAGGGATCCGGGCGAGCCTCAACGCGCTGGTGGAGCACGCCGACACCGGGGTGGCGCTCCTGGCCTCCATGCTGCGGGAGCCGCGCTTCGCGGAGGAGCCGGTGGAAGTCTGGCGGCTTCGGGAGCTGGAGTCGGTGCGGCGTCGCCAGGACAACCCGTCGGTCCTGGCCGTCACCGAATTCAACCGGCTCCTCTACGGCGACCATCCGGTGGGCTGGGAGATGGCTCCGTCGGACCTGGAGCCCGCGAAGCTCGCCACCCCGGTCCTGCGGAGCCTTCACGAACGCATCGTCTGTCCGGACAACCTGGTGCTGGGGATCACCGGGGACCTCTCGTGGGCCCGGGCGGAGGAGCTGGTGGGCCGGCTCCTGGAGGGGTGGAGCCCCTGTGCCGAGGAGCTGCCCGAGGCCCCGATCCCGGAGATCCTGGAGCGGCGCGGCGTCTACCTCATCCCCAAGGACCTGGAGCAGAGCGTGGTGGTCATGGCCCACCCCAGCGGGGTGCGTATGGCCGACGAGCCCGCCTACTACAGCACCATCCTGGGGAACGCCATCCTGGGGAGCGGCGGCTTCTCCAGCCGCATGCTGGCCCGGGTCCGGACGGAGGAGGGCTACGCGTATTCCGCCTCCTCCCTCTGGACCACGCCCCGGCGCTACGACGGCCTGGTCGGTGCCCTCACCCGCACGGGACCCGGGACCACGGTGGCCGCCGCTCGCCTCCTACTGGACATCTTCCGGGAGGCCCGGGAGGCCCCGCCCACGGAGGTGGAGGTGGGGACGGCCCGCGACCGCATCGTGAACGGCTTCGTCTTCAACTTCGACTCCCCGGCGGAGATCGTCTCCCGCCGCATGTACTACGTGGCCCGGGATCTCCCGAGGGACTGGCTGGAGCGGTACCTCGCGGGCATCGGCCAGGTGACACCTGCCTCCATCCTCGAGGTGTTCCGGGCAGAGCTGAAGCCCGACGAGATGGCCATCCTCATCGTCGGGGACCCGGATCGCATCGGGCGGGAGGAGCTGGAGACGCTGGGCCCGGTGACGGTGCTGGAGCTGCCCTGAGGGCGGACGCTACTTCCGGCCCCAGTGCAGCGCGGCGATACCGAAGGTGAGGAGGTGGTGCCCCGTCTCCCGGAAGCCCGCCCCCGCCACCATCTCCTCCAGCTCCGGCGCCGGCGGGAAGGCCCCCACCGACTTCGGCAGGTAGGTGTAAGCCCAGGGGTGCCCCGACACGATCCGCCCCACCAGCGGCAGCACCCGATGGAAGTAGAAGTGGTAGCCCGCGCGTACCAGGGCGTTGGGTGGGGTGGTGAACTCCAGGATCACCAGCCGCCCGCCCGGCCGGAGGACCCGGTGGAACTCCGCCAGACCCATCGCCAGGTCCGAGAGGTTCCGGACGCCGAAGCCCACCGTGGCGCCGTCGAACCGGTCGGAGCCGAAGGGGAGCCGGAGGGAGTCGGCACACACTGGGCGCACCGCATGCTCCGCCACCTTCGGGGATCCTTCCACCAGCATGGGCTGAGCGAAGTCGGAGGCCACCACCCGGCCCACGAAGTCATCTCGCGCGGCGAGCTCCAGGGCGAGGTCGTAGGTCCCGGCACAGGCATCGAGGTAGGTGCCGTCCGGCTCTCGCTCCCAGTCCAGGCGGTCCACCGCCTTCCGTCTCCAGCTCCGGTCGATGTTGAGGCTGAGGACGTGATTCAGGAGGTCGTAGCGGGGTGCGATCTCGGAGAAGATGCGCTGCACCTGCTCGTCCCGTTCGCTTCCGGCGCGGGGGGCCGAGGGGTCGATCCCGGGTTGGGCTGCCATGACAGGGCGGGTACGTCCGAGTAAGATTCTGAGGGGCCCCGGAGGCGGGGCTCCGGATTCTACCGGAAGGGTGGGGGGTGCTCAACGGGACCGCGCGAAACCGCACGGGGCCCGGTCCCGTAGGGCCGCCTGATGTCTACCCAAACTGCACGTTCCTCGGATGCCGGCGCCCGCTGGCTTGCCGCGCCCCGTCAGGACTCGAGACCGCTGGCCTCCACCGACTATGCCTCGCTGGACGACCGCAAGCTCGCGTCCCTCGCGGCCCAGGGTCGGGAGGGTGCGTTCCGCGAGCTCCTGGCACGGTACGAGCGGCCCGTCTTCTCGCTGGTCTTCCGCATGGTGCGGGACCGGACCCTTGCCGAGGACCTGGCGCAGGAGGCCTTCATCCGGGCCTTCAACGCCATCGACAGCTACAAGCCGAGCTACAAGTTCAGCAACTGGATCTTCAAGATCGCGAACAACCACACCATCGATCACCTCCGAAAGAAGAAGCTCGACACGGTGTCCATCGACGGCTCACCCCACGCCTCCACCGAGGACGAGGTGAGCCGGACCAGCCTGACGGTGGAGTCCACCGACGAGACCCCCCACGAGTTCGTCGAGCACAAGGAGCTGGGTGGACAGATCGAGGAGGCCATCGGCGGCCTCCGCGAGGAATACCGCACGGCCATCCTCCTCCGACACGTCGAGGGCTACGCCTACGACGAGATCGCCGAGATCATGGAGCTTCCCCTGGGTACGGTGAAGACCTACCTGCACCGCGCCCGGAACCAGCTCAAGGAAGAGCTGGCCCACCTCCACGCGTGAGGGCCGGCCCCATGACCTGGACACGACCCCTCTCCCCGAAACTCCGCCCCACCGGCGCCCGTAGGGCGGCATGGACGAACCACGCAGGAGCATACCGGTGACCACCCCCTTCCACGACGAGCATCTGAGCGCCTCGGGCCTCCAGGCGTTCCTCGACGACGGTCTCCCCCGAGGGGAGCACCGGGCGGTCGAGGAGCATCTGGCGGGCTGCGCCCGTTGTCGGTCGAAGATGGAGGCGTGGTCCGGGCTCTTCGACGAGCTCGACGGCCTCCCCCGCCTGGTTCCCCACGAGGGCTTCCGGTCCCGGGTCCTGGCGGACGTGCGCGTCCCCGAATCCCGGCCCTGGGCCGCCCGGATCTGGGACACCCTCACCGGGTTGCTTCCCGGCGGCGCCCACCTCGGGACCCGCACCCTCCAGGAGCTGGCCCACGGCGAGCTGGTTCGGGCCGAAGCTGCTCAGGCCCGCTCCCATCTGGACGGCTGCCGCCGCTGTGCAATGGCATTCGCGCCCTGGCGTGCTTTGGCCGAGGAGCTGGGAGGTCTGGAGCGCCTGTCCCCCTCGCCGGAGTTCGCCGGCGAGGTCATGGCCACCTGGCGCCTGGAGCACGAGCTGGCCACCCTGGGTCGGTTCGCGCCCTCCCAGGGGTTCTCCGAGTCCGTCATGGCCGGCGTGCGCCTCCGCCGGCCGGCAGAGGCTGCGAGCCCGGTGGCCCGCCCCTCCAAGGCCGGTGCATGGGGTCGTCTCCAGGCCGCCGCCCGACGGCTGGTCCCTCAGACCCGGCAGGCCTGGGCGGCCCTCTCCGGCGTCGCCGTCACCCCGGTGGTGACGCTGGGCCTGGTGGCCTGGACGGTCTTCAGCCATCCGACCCTCACCGCCGGGTCGCTGGCCTCCTTCGCCTGGTGGAAGCTCACCGATCTCGCGTCGGCCGGCTGGTCCGCCGGCTCGGCCTTCGCGCTGGAGAGCGTCGGGGTCTTCCAGATCTGGGAGACTTTGGGCGGCCTTCTGGCCTCGCCCGGGACGCTCGCCCTGGTGGGCCTCGCCTTCTGCGCGGGATCCCTGGCTTCGTCCTGGGTTCTCTACCGACACCTCATCGCCACCCCTCGCGGGGACGGTCGCTATGCTCATGTCCATGGATAGTCGGGTCGTCGCGGGGCTCACGCTCCTTGCGGGGACACTCCTCCTTCCGGCCACGCAGGCCGGCCCCACGCTGGAGGCCCAGGAGCGCTCGATCCTCTCCAAGGAGGTCGCCGTGGGCCGGGCGGAAGCCGCCCTCGGCCTGGAGTTCCGGGACGGGGAGCGCCTCGACATCGAACTCCGGGAGAGCTCCGTCTTCATCGACGGCGACGTCGTGGGCGCCTACAGCCCCGGCGACGCGCTCGACGAGGCCTTCCGGGCCCTGTTGGGTCGCGCAGTGGCGCTGGACGACGGCCCCCTCACGGAGATGCTGGTGGAGTGGAGTCCTCCGGCGGACCTCCCCGAAGACCGTCAGCTCCTCGCCGGTCGCATCGATCGCTCCCTGGAAACGGCGCTGACCGCCGAGGAGGCCGTCGAAGAGGCCGCCGAGGCCACCGCGCCGGACCAGGGTGCGCCGGAGCGGATCCGGGTGGAGGGCGGCAACGAAGGGCGGCTCATCGCGGCCCTCCTCTCCCAGGCCAACCGACTGGGCCTCCTGGACGAGGCCCTGGCCCAGGTGGACGAGGTGGAGATCCATGTCGGCGACGACGTGATGGTGGAGGCCGGACGTACCGTGGAGGGCGCGCTCCTCGTGGTGGAGGCCGACGCCCGCATCGCGGGGACGGTGACCGGCGACGTCATCGTGGTGGACGGGACGCTGGAGCTCCTGGACGGAGGCTCGGTGGAGGGCGACGTGCGCCTGGCCGACGGGGAGTTCGTCCAGGCCGGAGGCTCCCTGTCCGGAGAAGTGCGACGCCTCACCGACGAAGACCGGGTGACCTTCGGTGCCGACGATGCTCCGGCGGATCTGCGGGACCGGATCCGGGACGAGCTCCGAGAGGAGGTCCGCAACGAGGTGCGCCGAAGCGTCGACGTGGATTCGGGCTTCGACCTGGGCTCCGGGATCCTGGCGCCCTTCCGCGGCGTCTTCCGGGCGTTGGGTGGCATCCTGGAGACGCTGGTGGGCGTGCTCCTGACGGGGCTCATCGGGGTGGGGCTGGTGGCCTTCGCCCCGGGGAACCTGGACACGGTGGCCCAGACGGCCCGTCGGTCGCCGGGTCGGGCCTGGATGGTGGGGATGGCGGGTACCTTCCTCCTCCTCCCGGTCTATGTCCTGGGGATCGTGGCCCTGGCCATCTCCATCGTGGGGATCCCGGTCCTCCTGGCCTGGGTGCCCCTCTTCCCCCTGGCCGTGATGGCCGCCGCCGTCCTCGGCTACGTGGCCGTCGCTCGGAACGTCGGCGAGTGGCTGGCGGAGAGCGACTTCCGCTTCACGGACTGGATCCGGCCCTCCAACGCCGTCTACACCGTGTTCGGCGGCCTCCTCGGTCTCAGTGCCTTCTTCCTGGTCTCGGAGGCCCTCCACATCCTCCCCTTCTCGGGCTTCTTCCGGGGGCTCCTGACCTTCGCCGGCGTCGTGGCGACGCTGGGTGCAGGCCTCGTTGGCTTCGGCTCGGTCCTCCTCACCCGGGCCGGACGACGCCCAGAGGTCCACCCCATGGACCCCGAGGAAGCGTGGCGCCAGGCCGTGGATCCCGATCTCGAGTCGGAGCTGGACCTGGGGGACGACCCCAGCTCCCACGCCGGCGCAGGGAGTGAGGGGGTCTACCGTGACTAGGCGGACGTCGGGCCTGATCGGCACCGTCGCGCTGGCGCTGGTGAGCCTCCTCGGTGTTGGCCCCGAAGCGGCAGAAGCGCAGGACTGGCGCACCGTGAACCTCTCCCGTCAGGACGACGGCATCGCCGACGCCCAGGTGGAGGTCACCTATGGTGCCGGACGCTTCACCGTGGGCACCGCTGGTCACGGCCTCCTCTACGACATGCAGCTCCACTACGACGCCGACCACTTCGAGCCTGTGGCGGACTGGGACGGACGCCGCCTGGAGTTGGGCGTCGAGGGGCGGGGCCGGAACATCCGCTTGGGCAACGGGCGGGATCAGGGGGAGCTGCAGCTCGGTCTCGCCCGGGGGGTCCCCATGGACCTGACGCTGGAGTTCGGTGCGGTTCAGGCGGATCTGGACCTGGGTGGACTCCAGCTCACCGGTCTCGATCTCTCCACCGGGGCGTCCGAATCCACCCTGGACGTCTCGGAGCCGAATCCAACGCGGATGCAGCGCGCGGTCTTCGAGGTGGGGGCGGCGGACTTCACCGCCC
>CAKZOQ010000043.1 GCA_937136445.1 uncultured Gemmatimonadota bacterium | reverse complement strand
AGGGAGCGCCCGGACGACCTCGTCGAAGGCCCTCAGCTTGGCGAGACGCTCCTCCTCGCTCAGCCGGCCGAGCTGTTCTCCGTAGACGCGCACGGCCTCCCGCACCACCTGGCTCTTGGGGACGCCTAGTCGCTCGCTGGCGCGCTCCAGCTCCCGCACGGCGTCGTGGTCCAGAGTGAAGGTCATCTTCTTCATGCCGGAGTCCTCCCGAGAGGTAGATATGGCATGCCATAACTATGGCGCAGGACCGTCGGCGTCTGAAGGTGGGAACGCGGCTCTGGCCTCGAGCCAGCGCGGTCGGCAGAATGCACCATGCGCCCCGCCATCCCTCCCATGGCAAGCCGACCCGCCCTCGTTCCCCGGGAGAGAACCATGCACCGCCGCCGTCGTCCGATCGCCGTCCCCCTCCGCCGGCTCCTGGGCCTCACTCCCGCCCTCCTGCCGACGGTCGCGCTCTGTGCCCTCGGACGGTCCCCGGCCCTCTCGGCCCAGGAGTCCCCGGACTCCGTCGTCGCCCTCCTCGAGGCCAACGCCCACATCACCCAGAAGGTGATGGTCCCCATGCGGGATGGCACCCGCATGGCGGCGGACGTCTACCGGCCCCGGACCGACGAGCGGGTGCCGGTGATCTTCTCCAGGACCCCCTACAACTTCGCCTCGTGGCGCGACGGGGAGTTCAGCTCGGGCACCTACCGGCGGGCGTGGGAGGCGGTGCGGCGCGGCTACGCCTACGTCGTCATGAACGAGCGGGGCCGCTACTACTCGGAGGGCGAGTGGGACATCCTGGGCACGCCCCTCACCGACTCCTGGGACGCCTTCGAGTGGATGGAGAACCAGCCCTGGTCCAACGGGAAGGTCGGCACCGTGGGGTGCTCCTCGACGGCGGAGTGGCAGATGGCCGCCGCCTCCCTGGACCACCCGGCCCACACGACGCTGGTGGCCCAGGGCTTCGGGGCGGGGGTGGGACGGATCGGGGACTGGTACGAGCAGGGCAACTGGTATCGGGGCGGCGCGGAGCAGATGCTCTTCTTCGCCTGGCTGTACGGGGTGCAGACGGGAGTCCGCCCCATCTTCCCGCCCAACCTCACTCAGGAGGAGCTGGCCCGGGTGTCCCGTTACTTCGATCTGGCCCCGGAGATGCCCTCCGTGGACTGGTCCGAGGCCCTCACCCACCTCCCCTTGGTGGACATCCTCGAGAACGTACAGGGCAACGAGGGGCCCTACGAGAGTATGATCCGCCGCACGCCGAACGACCCCCTCTGGTACCAGGGCGGGTTGTACCACGACGACATGCCCTTCGACAAGCCGGCGATCTGGTTCATGTCGTGGTACGACGTCTCCACCGGTCCGAACCTGGCCCTCTTCAACCACATGCGGGAGAACGCCGAGAGCGAGGAGGCCCGGGACAACCAGTACGCCGTCATCGCTCCCACCCTGCACTGCGCCTACACCCGGGCCACGGAGAACACCGTGGTGGGGGAGCGGAGCGTGGGGGACGCCCGCTGGGACTACGACGCCCTGGTCTACGGCTGGCTCGACCTCTGGCTCAAGGAGCAGGACACGAACGCGCTCCTCGATACCCTGCCGCGGGTCCGTTATTACACCATGGGGGCCAATGAATGGCGGAGCGCCGACGCCTGGCCCCCGGCGGAGGCCGAGATCGTCGCCTACTACCTGGACAGCGGGGGCAGCGCCAACACCCGCTTCGGCGACGGCGTCCTCACGACCGCACCGCCCGACGCCGACCGGCCCGACCGCTTCACCTACGACCCCATGGACCCGGTGCCCTCGTACGGCGGGAACGTCTGCTGCACGGGCAACGCCGTCCGGGGTGGGGCGCTGGATCAGCAGGAGATGGAGGAGCGGGAGGACATCCTGGTCTACACCACCGAGCCCTTCGAAGAGGGGGTGGAGGTGACCGGGACCATCGACATCACCCTCTACGTCTCCTCCGACGCCCGGGACACCGACGTGACCGTGAAGCTCATCGACGTCTACCCCGACGGCACCGCCTACAACCTCGATGAGACGATCCAACGGCTGCGCTACCGGGAGGGCTACGACCGGGAGGTCTTCATGGAGGAGGGCGAGGTGGCCGAGGTGAAGCTGAGCCCCCTCTCCACCAGCAACTTCTTCGCCCCGGGACACCGGATCCGCATCGAGGTGTCGAGTTCCAACTTCCCCCGCTTCACCCGGAACCTGAACACCGGCGGGCCGGTGTGGAGCGACACGGAGCCGGTGGTGGCCCGCAACGCCATCCACCACTCCCGGGAGTATCCGTCGGTGGTGCGCCTGCCCATCGTGCGGCGGTGAGCCGAATCACGGTGCGGGGCGGCTACCGGGTCCTGACCAGCCGGAAGCCGTAGTCACCGCCCCCCCACTCCGCGGCGGTCCCGATCCGGGTCGCGGAACGTGCGTTTACCGCGACGCTGCCCCAGGAGCCGCCCCGCAACACCCGGGCGGTGGACGGGGTGCCGGCCCTGGAGGGACCCCCCTCCATCGCTGCACTGCGCATGACGCCGGAGGACGGACCCGTCGGGTCATCGGTCGGGCTCTCGGAGTAGTAGGTGGCCGAGTACCGGTCGTGAACCCACTCGAGGACGTTGCCGTGCATGTCGTAGAGACCCCAGGCATTCGCGAACTTCAGGGCGACAGGGTGGGTCCGGT
>CAKZOQ010000042.1 GCA_937136445.1 uncultured Gemmatimonadota bacterium | reverse complement strand
GAGCGGACCATCGTCATCAACGGGATCCTCCTCCCCATCTTCCTCTACCCGGTGATGCTGTGGGTCATGTTCACCGGCCTGACCTTCGTGCAGGGCGTCAACGAGGGATTCGTCAGCCGGATCGCCGTGGAGGTGGGGCCTCCGGCGGCGCACGCGTCCCTGCTGGACACGCTGGCTGCCCAGGAATCGGTGGAGATCGTGGCGGGGCCTGGCAGCACGTCCGACGATCCCCTCCCGGCGGAACGCTGGGACGAATCGCTGGCCGGCGGGGAGCTGGACGCCGTGGTCTCCTTCGTGGAGGTGGAGGGCGAGGCCGCGGCGGCGCTCCCGGACAAC
Source organism: uncultured Gemmatimonadota bacterium (assembly GCA_937136445.1). Taxonomy (GTDB): domain Bacteria; phylum Gemmatimonadota; class Gemmatimonadetes; order Longimicrobiales; family Gaopeijiaceae; genus JAJCZZ01. The sequence goes on along the minus strand of CAKZOQ010000042.1, from coordinate 4,551 downwards.
TTCCGCGTCCAGATCCGCTACGACCGCGCGGAAGAGCGCAGCCGCCAGGCCCGCAGCCGTGTGGAGGAGGTGGTCGGGGAGCACCGGGAACGGTGGATGGGCCAGGAGGCGCAGGCCCGGGGCCTGGACGAGGCGGGCCGGGCCGTCTTCGCCGTCACCGGCCAGAACGTCAGCAGCTCCGAGGAGCTGGGCCAGCTCCTCCTGGGCCAGATGCTGGGCTTCTTCCTGGTCATCATGGTGGCGCTGGGCTGCTTCATCCCCAGCGTGGACACCACGGCGGGCGAGCGGGAGCGATCCACCTGGGAGACCCTCATGACCGTCTCCGCGTCGCGCCTGAGCATCGTCACGGCCAAGTACCTCTACGTGGCCACCCTCGGCATCGTGGCGGGCCTCCTGAACGTGGTGGCGCTCATGGTCTCCGTGGGTGCCGTGGTCCGCCCGCTCCTGGAGGGGAGCCAGCAGAACGTCGACTTCTCCATCCCCCTCCTGGCGGCCCCGGTGATGCTCGCCGGCGCCGTGGCCCTGGCCCTCTTCTTCGCCGCGGCCATGATGATCCTCGCCGCCTTCGCCCGCTCCTTCAAAGACGGGCAGGCCATGGTCACCCCCGTCTACTGGCTGGTCTTCGTCCCCCTCCTCCTGGGGGATCAGACCGACGTCAACCTGAGCCTGGGCACCGCCCTGGTTCCCATCGCCAACGTCACGCTCATGATCCGCGACGCCATCGGAGGCGTCTTCCTCTGGCCCTGGATCGGCGTGACCCTCGCCGTGACGCTGGGGCTGGCGGGAGGCTGCGTCCTCGTGGCCCGTCAGGTCCTCCGCTTCGAGGAGTTCCTCCTCGGCGAGTTCGACGGGTCCTTCTGGCGCTTCGCCAAGGAGAAGCTCTTCGCATGACCGAGGCCGCCCCCACCGTCCGCGTCGCCGAGCTCCGGAAGACCTTCTACGACGAGTCACGCGGGGAGGTGAAGGCCGTCGACGGCATCTCCTTCGACTGCCGTCCCGGCCAGGTCTTCGGGCTGTTGGGGGCCAACGGCGCCGGAAAGACCACGACGCTGCGCATGCTCTCCACCGTCCTGCGCCCCACCGGGGGCTCGGCGACCCTCATGGGGCACGACGTGAGGACCGATCCCGAAGCCGTCCGCCGCTCCCTGGGCTTCTACTCCGCCTCCACCGCCCTCTATCCGCGCCTCACCGCCCGGGAGACGGTGGAGTTCTTCACCCGGATCAACGGGTATCCGTCGGACCGGGTGGAGGAGCGCGTCCAGGAGCTGGTGGACCGCTTCGGCATCGCCGAGTACGAGGACGGCCGGGTGGAGAAGCTCTCCAGCGGGATGAAGCAGAAGGTGTCCATCGCCCGCACCGTCGCCCACGACCCTCCGGTGCTCATCTTCGACGAGCCCACGGTGGGCCTCGACGTCATGAACGCCCTGGAGATGGTGAAGGTCATCCGCGAGCTGAAGGAGGAGGGAAAGACCATCCTCTTCAGCAGCCACATCATGAGCGAGGTGGAGAAGCTCTGCGACCGCATCGGAATCCTCCACCGGGGTCGCCTCCTGGCCCTGGGCACGCTGGACGAGCTCCGGGACCGCACGGGCGAGCACTACCTGGAAGACGTCTTCCTGGACTACGTGAAGCAGGCGGAGGGCATCGAGGGTGAGGCGGAGCTCGGCCCGGCGGGTGCGTTGGAAGAAGCCGGTGCGCCGGCCACCGGATCCACCGGACCCGAGGCCGCCGGCCCATGATCGGCACCCTCTTCCGGAACGAGATCCGGATGCTCCTCCGGGACACCCGGACGGTCCTCATCGCCATCGTGGCGCCCCTGGTCCTCTTCCCGGCCTTCATCCTGGTCACCAACTGGGTGGAAGAGCGGGAGGCCGAGCGGCTGGAGACCCAGACGTACGACTTCGCCCTGGCCGGGGAGCGGTCGGCCTGGGCCGAGGGAGTGGTGGAGGCGGGGCTCGCCCTGGACGCCACCGGAGCGGGTCCGGGCACCACCGGCGAGGCCCTCCTCCCCGGCGAAGGAGACGATGCCGGCGAGACCGACCCCGACATCCGGCCGGCCGACTTCCTCCAGGTGGAGACGGAGACGCCCGACTCCCTCCTCCGGGCCGGCGACCTGCACCTGGTGGTGCGGGCCCGGGCCTCCGTCCCCGAGGATTCGCTGGCGGCGGGCACCCCGGTGCTGGAGCTCCACTACCGCGCCGACAGCGACTTCAGCCGGAACGCGCGGGACCGGATGCAGGAGCGCCTGGAGGCGGTGCGGGAGGGGCTGCGGGACTCCCTCTTCCAGTCGGTGGGCTTTCCGGTGTCCCGCGACGAGGTGGCGACGGTGGAGACGGAGAACGTCGCCAGCGCCGAGCGGGAGGCCGGCTCCTTCCTGGGCGGCATCCTGGTGCCCTTCCTGGTGATCCTCATGCTCTCCGGCGGCTCCATCGTGGCTGCCGACAGCATCAGCGGCGAGAAGGAGCGGGGCACGCTGGAGACGCTCCTGACGACGGCGGCGTCCCGGTCCGACATCGTCCAGGCCAAGCTCCGGGCCATCATGGCCGTGGGGTTGGCCGTGGCGGTGGTGAATGTGGCCAACCTGGGGGTCTACATCGGGCTGGGGGTCCTGGACCTGCCCGAGAGCCTGCAGATCGGGATGGACGTCCACACCCTGGGGGCGCTCTTCCTCCTCCTGCTGCCCCTGGTGGCGCTGGTGGCGGCGACCCTCCTCCTTCTGAGCGGCATCAGCAAGAGCTACAAGGAATACCAGGTCTACTTCCTGCCCCTCTTCCTGATCTTCCTGGTCCCGAGCCTCGCGGCCTTCCTCCCGGGGATGGAGCAGGAGAGCGCCATCGTGCTGGTCCCGGTGAGCGGGGTCGCCGTCTCCACCCGGGCCCTCCTCATGGGGGACTGGCACCTGAGCTGGGGGCTGGCCTCCTTCGCTTCCACGGCGCTGGCGGCCTGGCTCCTCCTGCGCCGGGCCGAGGCCACACTCTCCAACGAGCGGCTCATCACCAGCGCCGACGCCGACGAAGCGGACTTCCGAGGTGGCGCGGCGCTCTATCCTCGCCACGTGGTCCGGTGGTTCGCCGCCATGTGGGTGGTCTTCTTCCTCGCCAGCCTCTGGTTCGGAGAGTCGCTGGGGATCCGGGGGCAGGTGGTACTGAACCTGGGCGTCATCTTCCTGGGCGGCTCGGTGCTCATCCTGAAACGCTACGAGCTCGACGTCCGGGAGACCCTCCAGCTCCACACACCCCACGTGCGGGTCTGGCCGGCGGTCCTCCTGGGCGTGCCCTCCTTCCTCCTCGTGACCGCCGGCCTCGGGGAGCTGGTGAGCACCTACGTCTTCCCGGTACCCGATTCCATGGTGGAGGCCTTCGCCGAGGACCTCACGGGAGGGCTCCCCGCCTGGCAGCTCGTCTTCTTCATCACCATCATGCCCGGGATCCTGGAGGAGATCGCCTTCCGAGGCGTCCTCTTCACCGGACTCCGACAGCGGATGCGCCCGTGGATGGCGGTCCTGCTCAGCGGGGCGATCTTCGGCTTCTTCCACGTGAGCCTCTTCCGGCTGGTCCCCACCGGACTCCTGGGCGTGGTCCTGGCCGGCGTGGTCCTCAAGACCGGCTCCCTCTATCCCGCCATGCTCTGGCACTTCCTCAACAACCTGCTGGCGGTCTCCGTCCAGGAGGGGTGGATCCCGCTGGAGGCGGACACGGCGATTCCCCTCTGGGCGTACGGCGTGGCGACGGTGGGCGCCGTGGTGAGCTGGCTCCTCCTCACCGGGCGGCCGGGGCAGCGGCCGCCCCAGCCGGCGGGGCGGCCCCCGCCGGAGCCCCGACGACAGGGCGAGGCGGTCGCTTCGTCCTCCGTGGCCTCGCCGCGGGCTTCGCCGTGACTCGCGACCGGCGACGCCTCGCCGCCGTCGCCGCCGTCGTGATGGCGCTGGCCGTGGTCGCCGTCCTGATCGTGCGCTCCCTGGGACCCGACGGGCTGGCGCCCCCTGCCCCCGAGGTGACGGAGGCGGTGGATTCGGGCCCGCCCCTCCCCGCCAGCACCCTGTCGGTCCCCCTTCACATCCCCCTGGGTCGGCTGGTCTCCATCCTCAACGACGCCGTCCCCCGGACCTTCGGCTCGATGGAGGAACGGCACGGCATCCCCACCAACGGCCGGGCCGCCGTGGCCTTCGAGCTGGAGCGAGGCGACTTCCGGGCCTTCATGCGGGACGACGTGGCCGTCGTGGAGGCCACCGCCGCCTACCAGCTCCGCGCCTTCTACGACCCCCCGATCCTCCCGGAGATCAGCGGGACCTGCGGCGACGACGAACGCCGTCCGCGCATCCACATCACCCTGGAGGCGCCCATCTCCCTCACCGAGGACTGGGCGCTGGAGACCACGTCCCGACTCGCCTCCCTCGAGCCTGCCTCGGGCACCGACCGGGACCGCTGCCGCGTGACATTCCTGGACTTCGACCTCACGGGTCGGGTCCTGGACGGCGCCCGCTCCTTCCTGGAGGCGCAGGAGGAGACGCTGGACTCCATCGCGGCCTCGGTGGACCTCCGGAGCAGCTTC
>CAKZOQ010000041.1 GCA_937136445.1 uncultured Gemmatimonadota bacterium | reverse complement strand
ATCTCGTCCCCACAGACCGGGTTGGCCATGTGGATCTCCACCGTCTTGTCCTCGAGCTCCCCCTTGTTCCGGGGGCGGCGGTAGTGGTCGAGGATGAGCTCCTGGTAGAGGGAGCCGAGCTGGGGAGTCTCCATGACCGCAATGTAGGGGAGGGGGAGGAGGGCGCTCAAACCGGCGCCAGCGACGCTACCCGAAGATGCTCTGCACCACCTGCAGTCCGTCGACGAGGCGGTCCACGTCGTCCGGGGTGTTGTAGAGGTAGAAGGACGCCCGGGCCGTGGCCGCGACGTCGTAGCGCTTCATGACGAGCTGGGCGCAATGGTGCCCGGCTCGTACGGCCACACCCTCGGCGTCGAGGATGGTGGAGATATCGTGGGGGTGGGCGTCGCCCAGGGTGAAGGAGATCACCGCCGAGCGGTCCTCCAGCGACTCCGGCCCGAAGATACGGATGCCGTCGATGTCGCGGACCCGGTCCATGGCGTAGGCCATGAGCTCCCGTTCGTGTCGTGCGACGGCGGGCATGGAGAGCTCCCGCAGGTAGTCCACGGCGGCACCCAGCCCCACCGCACCGGCGATGTTCGGGGTCCCGGCCTCGAACTTGTGGGGCACCCGGGCCCAGGTGGAGTGGTCCCGATGGACGAACTCGATCATCTCGCCGCCCCCCTGGAAGGGCTCCATGGCCTCCAGCAGCTCCGCCCGACCCCAGAGCACCCCGATGCCGGTGGGCCCGCACATCTTGTGCCCGCTGAAGCAGTAGAAGTCGGCGCCGAGCTCCCCCACGTCCACGGGGAGGTGCACCGCCCCCTGGGCGCCGTCCACGAGCACGATGGCCCCTGCCGCCTTGGCCGCCGCGACGATCTCCTGCACCGGGTTGATGGTGCCCAGGGCGTTGGAGACGTGGGAGACCGCCACCAGTCGGGTGCGGTCGGTGAGGAGATCGTCCAGGCCGTCCAGCATCAGGCGCCCCTGGTCGTCGAGCTCCAGGTACCGGAGGACCGCGCCGGTGCGCCGGGCCAGGAGCTGCCAGGGCACCAGGTTGGAGTGGTGCTCCATCTCGGTGAGGAGGATCTCGTCGCCCTCGTCCAGGTTCTCCATCCCCCAGGCCCACGCCACCAGGTTGATGGCCTCGGTGGTGCCCCGGGTCCAGATCACCTCCGAGGGGTCGGCTCCGATGAAGGCGGCGACCTTCCGGCGAGCGTCCTCGTAGGCCTCGGTGGCCCGTCGGGAGAGCTCGTGGATCCCCCGGTGGACGTTGGCGTTGTCGCGCTCGTAGTAGGCATCGAGCACCTGGAGGACGGCTCGGGGCTTCTGGGAGGTGGCGGCGTTGTCCAGGTACACAAGCGACTTGTCGCCCACCGCCTGATTCAGGGCCGGGAAGTCGGCCCGGATGGCTTCGACGTCGAAGTCCGCTCCGGGCGTCATGTGCCCTCCAGGTCCACGAAGACCTCGCCGTCGCGCACCTCCACCGGGAAGGCCCGCACCGGCCGGATGGCCGGGAGCCCCTTGGCGCGGCCCGAACAGGCGTCGAAGCGGGCGCCGTGGTGGATGCAGATCAGATCCTCGCCTTCGAGCTCACCGTCGCTCAGCGGGAGGTCCTGGTGGGAGCACTGGTCCTCCAGCGCATAGACGTCGCCGTCCACATTGGCGAGAACGAGCAGCTCCTGTCCGGCGCGGACGCCCTTGAGGGTGCCGGGCTCCACCTGGTCCAGAGAGGCGACGCGGGTCCAGTCGGCCATGGCGAGTGTCTCCCCGGCGTCCTCAGGTGTCCTTCTGCAGCTTCTCCTGGATGACCCGCGTCACCTTCTCGGTGACGCCGCCCAGGGGAAGCCGGGAGAGGACCTCGCCCAGGAACCCGAGAACCACCAGGCGCTCGGCCTGGAGGCGGTCCAGACCTCGGCTCATGAGGTAGAACTTGGCCTCTTCGTCGAGCTGTCCCACGGTGGCGCCGTGGGAGCACTTCACGTCGTCGGCCTCGATCTCCAGGTTAGGCAGCGTGTCGGCCCGGGCGCCTCCACTGAGGAGGAGGTTCCGGTTCGTCTGGTAGGCGTCCACCTGCTGGGCCCCGGGGTGAACCCGGATGATGCCCCGGAAGACCGACCGGCTCGAACCGTCCAGTGCACCCTTGTAGAGCAGATCGCTGTTGGTGTGGGCGGACTGGTGGTCCTGGCTGGTGTTGAAGTCGAAGTGCTGG
>CAKZOQ010000040.1 GCA_937136445.1 uncultured Gemmatimonadota bacterium | reverse complement strand
ACGCCCGCGACTCCGACGGCGCCGAGAACGTGGACCGTACCGAGGTCGAGATCGAGTACCAGGCACTCCAGTGGCTTCTCATGAACATGGAAGCGAGTCAGTCCACCATCAGCTTCGTTCTCCGGTTCCGCCGTGCGTACTGAGCGCACTGCACGGATGGGATGCGGATGGGCGTTCGGGCTGGCGATGCTCCTGGTGCCTGGTTCGGCATCCGCCCAGGCACCTCTGTTCTTGATCGACGGCGACACGGAGGTGGCGTCGGTCGAGGTCGTCTTCGAGGAGTCCCGGACCCTCGACCTCGGCGCGATCCGAAACCGGATCGCCCTCCAGGGCCCCGGCGTCGGCGATCGGATCCGCTCCGCCTTCGACGTGTTGCCCCTGGTGGAGACGCCGGAGCCCCATCCGTTCAGCCCGTTGGAGATGGGGCGGGACGCCAAGCGGATCGAGCAGTACTACGCCGACCAGGGCTTCCTGGACACCCGGGTGGAGTACGAGGTGAGGCTGGACACGGCCTCCAACGCCGTGGACGTGACCTACCGCGTCCACGAGGGGCGACCGCTCCTCCTGGACTCCCTCACCGTGGCACCCGCTCCGGGCACGGACAGCCTGGCGCCCCGGCTCCGGGACGAGTGGGCCCGCTTCCGCCAGGGGCTCCGGAGGGAGGAGGGGGTCCGTCTGGGCGAGGTGGTTCGCCTCCAGCTCCGCTCCCACGCGGGGGAGTGGCTCCGGGACCGGGGGTACCCGTGGGCGACGGTGACGGACTCCCTGGAGGTCGATACGGCCGATGCCTCGGCCCATCTCCACCTCTCCTACGAGACCGGGCCGCTCGCCGTCGTGGACTCGGTGCGCATCGAGGGCCTGGAATCGCTGAGCTATCGCACGGTCCGCCGGGAGATCCCCTTCCGGCCCGGCGACGAGTACTCGGCCAGCCGGGCGGTGGAGGGCCAGCAACAGGTCTTCGGTCTGGGGCTCGTGCGCCTCGCCCTCCTGGACGTGGCGCCGGACCAGCCACGGGACTCCACGGTCTCGCTCCGACTCCGGCTCGAGGAAGGCCAGACGCGATTGATCGCGGGACAGCTCGGCTACGCCACCGAGCGTGGCGTCGTGGTGGAGGGCGAGTGGGAGCACCGGGACTTCCTGGGCGCCGCGCGCACCCTCACCCTCGCCCCGGTGGCCAACACGGGCTGGCTCGCCGCCACCCGGGAGGTGGACCGGCGGCTCGGCTTCTCGGCGACCCTCCGCCAGCCCTACCTGTTCAACTATCGGGTGTCGGGGAGCAACCGTCCCTTCGTCGAGTACCGCGACGATACCCGGGACGAGTCCGTCACCTGGGGGGACGAGACCACCATCCTCTACGAACGTGGTGCGCTGAAGCGGGCCTCCGCGAGCCTCACGGTCTCGGCGCGCCGGGTCCTCGAAGCCCCCGCCCTGACGGTGCGCGGGGACGTGCCGGATACCTCGTTGCTCTCGACCCTTCCCGTCGACATCGGCACGGTCCAATCCACCCGCCTGGGCATCGATTGGGTCTTTGGCGAGGTGGACGATCCCCTCGCTCCCAGGGAGGGGTTCATCGCCCGGCTCGGCGGCGAGGTGGCGGGACCCGCGGCGGTGTCCGAGGTGGAGTACACCCGGCTGGAAGGACAGCTCACAGGGCTTCTGAAGCTGGGCTCGCGGGTGGGGCTGGTGGCCCGGGTCTCCGCTGGACGACTCCTGCCCCGGGGGCAGAGCCTGCCCGACGGCCCCGAGGAATTCCTGCCCACCCTCCTGGAGCTGCGGAACGCGGTCTTCACCGCCGGCGGTACCGGCGACGTGCGTGGATGGGGCGCCGGGCTCCTCGGCCCCAAGACCCCGGATCTCCGCATCGTCCGGGACGGCGATGAGCTCCGCGTCTCCGCCGATCGGTACGTCGTCCTCACCGGCCTGGCCCGCACGACCGCCTCGTTGGAGTTCCGTCTACCCTTCCCGTTCCTGGGACCCCGTCACGCGACCCATCTCTTCCTGGACGCCGGACGGATCTGGAACCCCGACGACCGCTTCCGCGATCTCGAGCTTCCGCCGGATCCCCTGGCCCAGGAGAAGTTCTTCTACGGCACCGGGCTCGGGGTCTCCTTCGGTACCCTCGTAGGCCCCATCCGACTCGATCTGGGATACAAGCTGAATCCGTCGCCCCTGGATGTGCGCGATCCAGGGGATGTGGCCCGGGCGCTGGTGACGGGGCGCCCGGTGCTCTCCGTACCGGCAGATCAGGGGATGCGTTGGCACCTGCACCTCTCCGTCGGGCGGGGCTTCTGATGAGCGGGTTCACCGACCGCCTGAAGGAATGGGGGTCCATACTATGGGACGCAGGGGAGCGATTCATCGACCAGGGTGCCATGCGCTTCAGCGCCGCCCTCGCCTTCTACTCCGTCCTGTCCCTGGCACCCCTCGTCCTCTTCTTCATTTCCCTGACGTCACTCCTCCTCCAGGACGGTCAGAACCAGGCGATCCTCGTCGATCAGCTCGACATCCTCCTGGGGAGTCGAGGGATGGAGATCGTGCGGCAGGTGCTGGAGGACGTTCCGGAGCTGTCCGAGGGTCTGGTGGGCATGGCGTGGAGCCTGGGACTCCTGCTCTTCGGGGGGTCCGTGCTCTTCGTGAACGTCCGCGCCACCCTCAACGCCGTCTGGGACGTGCGCGTCGAGGAAGACAACCCCATCACCGCGTTCCTACGGGGCCGGCTCGTCGCCATCGGGATGATCTTCGCCACCGGAGCCGTGCTGGTAGCCTCGACGCTCCTGGGCGCCGTCGCCAACTGGATCCTCCCCATCGTGCGCTCCGACCTGCCGGTGGGCGACACCCTCGTCATGGTGGCGGAACTCGCCCTCTCCGGAGGTCTGCTGACCCTCTTCTGTGCCACGACCTGGCGCATCCTCCCCGACGTGGAGATCGAGTGGAGGGACCTGTGGATGGGCGCGGCCATCACCGCCGGCCTCTTCCTGGTGGGTCGCGCGGCCATGGGCTGGTACCTCTCCCACGGCGCAGGGGCGTCGGAGTTCGGGGCCGCCGGATCGCTCTTCGCCTTCCTGATCTGGGTCTACTACTCGGCCTGCATCTTCTTCTTCGGCGCCGAGTTCACCCAGGTCTGGGCCGAGCGCCGCGGCCGACCCATCCAGTCTGCCGAGGGCGCGGTGGCCATTCGGGTCGAGGAGGTGAGGGAGGGGTAGCCGCGCGCAGCAGGGTGGTCAGGCCTGGCCCTGACGCTCCAGCACCTTGAGCGGCTCGTCCAGCGGCCGCGTCCCGGCCTCGGTGAAGTCCAGCGTGATGGTGCTGAAGGGGATGCCCACGTCGTGTTCGTCGAAGGCCTTCTTGAGGCGGATCATCCCGTCGCTCCGGGCCTCCAGGAAGGTGCCCTGCTCCGAGTCCTTCAGCCAGAACTGGACCACGAAGTTGATGGAGCTTCCGCCGAACTCCGTGTAGAAGAGCCTCGGATCCCTCTGGGGGTCCCGGCCCGCAACCCCATCCATGGCCGCGAGGGCCACCTCGGCGGCTCGCTCCATGTCGTCCCCGTACGACACGCCGCACTCCAGGTCCACACGACGGCTGTCCGCCTGGGAGTAGTTGGTGATCGCCCCGCCATAGACGTCGCCGTTGGGGATGCGCACGAGCTGACCCTGGGGGGTGCGGAGGTGGGTGGCCCGTAGATCCACGTCTTCGATCCGCCCGAAGAACCCGTTCGTCTCCACCAGATCGCCGTCGGTGAAGGGACGGCGGATGGAGAGGAGGATGCCGGCGATGAAGTTCTCGGCGATGTCCTGGAAGGCGA
>CAKZOQ010000039.1 GCA_937136445.1 uncultured Gemmatimonadota bacterium | reverse complement strand
GGACCCCGGCGACGGGGACCGACACCTGCATGGACTGGAGGCGCTCCTGGTTGAATGCCACCACGTCGCCCAGCCGGTCCACCTGCTCCTGCTGCGCGTCGAGCTGGTCCCCGGAGGTCTCCTCCATCACCTGGAGACGATCTTCCTCGATCTGGAGGCGGGTCTCCAGCTCCTCCCTGGACTCCTGGGTCCGGGCGAGCTCGTCGCGGGCCACCAGGTCCGGGTTCTCGTCGAAGAGGCGCTGGTTCGTCTCGTAGACCCGTGTGGCGTCCAGGAACTGGGTGCGGACGGTGGCGACGGTCCCTCGCTGCTGGAGCTCCTGGGTCTGGAGGTTGGTGCGGAGCTGGGCGAGCTGGGCCTGGGCCTGGGAGAGCTGCTGCCGGGCCTGGAGAAGCTGCATGTCCACGTCCGGGTTGCTCATCCGCATGATGACGTCCCCGGCGGCCACCTCGGTGCCGGGCAGCGAGAGAATCTGCTCGATCCGCCCGGCGGTGACGGCGGTGATCCACCGCATCTGCTCCGGAATCAGCGTGCCGGGACCCCGAACCTGGCGGACCATGGTACCCCGCTGGACGGTGTCCACCCATACGGTGGCGGCGTCCACCGAGGGCGCCGCCGAGGGTAGCTGGCGGATGCCCAGGGTGATGACGGCCACGACGCCCAGGATGACGCCGGTCCAGACCAGGCGCTTCTTCTTCTTCTTCGGCTTGGTGTCGCGAATGATGTCCAAGGTCGTTCCTTATCCGATTCGAGCGCGTCCGGTGGTGGTGCGCGGGGGGTGGGTCACGACCCGTCGGGTCGCAATCCCTGGCCCACCGCGGCCTCCAGCCGGATGAGATTCCAGTGGAAGTCGTACAGGGCGTTCAGGTAGGCCTGCTCGGCCGTGCTCAGAGTGGTCTGGGCGTCCAGGAGCTCCAGCAGCGAGGCCGCGCCCAACGTGTAGCGACGCTGCTGCATCTGGAGCTGCTCCTCGGAGAGCTCCAGGTTGCCCTCCTCGAGCTGCACCACCCGATAGGCGGCGGTGAGGTTGTCGTAGGCCTGGGTCACCGCGGTGCGGAGCCGGAGCTCCTCCGCCCGGAGCTGATGCCGGGCGTCGTCCGCCTGGGCGTAGGCCTGGGAGACCTGGCGCTGGCGGCTGAAGCCGGTGAAGACCGGGATGGAGACCTGGAAGCTCACCGACAGGGGAAGCCGCGTGAAATCGAAGGGGAAGGCCGCATTCGTTTCGAGGGCCGCCTGACGGCGGGCATCGGTGAAGGCGAACTGGGAGCAATCCTGCACGTCCCCGTTGATGGTGGACACCCCCTGGATGAGGGCGTTGTTGAATTCACAGTTGCTCTGCCGGCCATTCCAGAAGTCCGACTCGTTCGTGAGCACGAAGTCCTCGCTGAGGGCCTGGAGCGTGTTGCCCCGGATGCCGGTGTTGATGGAGAAGGACGGGAAGTACTGGCTCGCCGCCTGCTTGGCCGAG
>CAKZOQ010000038.1 GCA_937136445.1 uncultured Gemmatimonadota bacterium | reverse complement strand
CGGCGCGCGACCCTCCGACTCCTCCAGACGACGCCGAGCGTCGGCGCCCGCCAGGCGGTCGTCCAACTGGGCCAGCGCCAGCGCCAGCTCCGCGGTGAACTCCTCCGCCGCGAGGCGATCCCGGCGTCGCAGCCGCAGGACCAGCTCCGCCGGATGATCCAGCGCCAGGCCCTCCTGCCCCGCCACACCGTCGAAGGCCTGCAGATCCGCCGACCGCAGGACCAGGCTCGGCGTGATCTGCCACCACCTCCGCCGCACCCGTGCGCCCGCCACCGCCTTCAGCGGGAGGCTGATCTCCCGCACCTCCTCCAGCTCCCGGTCCGTGCTCATGGAGGCGGCGCCCATCCGTTCGGTGGTGCGGGCCAGGCGCCACTGCACCACCAGGCGGTCCTTCTCCAACCGAAGGAGCCCGTGGATGCGCTCCGTGGTGGTGGTGAAGTCGCTCATGGTGAACTGCTCGTGGGCGCGCTTCAGGTGGAAGGGGAGGGCGGCCAGCGTCTCGCTCACGGGACCTCCCGTCGGGCGATGACCCCTCGGCCCGCCGCCCAGCCGGCGCCAGGATGGAGCACATCCACCGTCCAGTACTCGGTGGTATCGACCACCGACCAGCTCCGCCCGCCGTCGCGGGAGACCGCCGTCCCCGCCGGAGACACCGCCACCAGTGTCGGACCCGAGGTCCCGGGCACTACGCTGCTCCCGTAGACGGTGCCGTCCAGCACGCCGGAGGCCACCACCTCCCAGCTCCGGCCGCCGTCTCGGGTCTCCACCACGTTCACCGCCGAGTCCAGGGTGAGTCCACCGAAGGCCCACCCCCGTTCGGCGTCCAGGAAGCTCAGCGAGGTGAGTCCCTCGTCGGGGGCTTCACTCCGGATGGGGGTGCGGGTGGCGGTCCAGCTCCGTCCGTAGTCGGTGGTGCGGAAGACCCGGGTATCCACGCCCGAGGCTCCGGTACCGAACCACCCGACCCCGCCTTCCGCCGTCCGGACACAGCTCCCCGAGGCGGCGAAGGAACCCTCCCCCGGGCGCGCGTCCGGGACGTCGTCCGGATCCACCCGCTCCCACCGGTCCCCGCCGTCCTCGGTGCGGAGAAGGACGAACTCGCCGTCCACGGCGTCGCTGAAGGCGAAGCCCCGCCGTCGATCCCAGAAGGAAAGGCAGTCGAAGAAGGCCTGGGGGTCCCGGTTCCGGAAGACCTCGGTCCACCGGACACCCCCGTCCCGGGTCCGGTAGATGCGGGAGGCCTCCCCAGCGCCGATCGAGAGGACGAAGGCCTCCTCCGCCGAGAAGGCGTGGACGTCCCGGAAGCCCAGGGAGTCGGCGCCCGGCACCACCTCCACCCGCCAGCTCGCGCCACCGTCCACGGTGCGTCCCACCCGCCCACCGTGCCCCGCCACCCAGACGGTGGTGTCGTCCACGGCGTGGAGGCCCACGAAGAGCGCCGCCGAATCCCGATGCTGGACCGCCCAGCTCCAGGCCGGGGAGGAGTCCTCCGGAAGCTCCAGCGGAGGGGCGTCGGGATCGTCCGGACAGGCCGGGTAGAGGCCCATGCTCTCGATGTCCTGGACCAGCTCCTCGTAGAGGCTCCCGCCGGGCTCCGACTCCCGATTCTCCAGCCAGGCCCCACAGGGCCGTCCCCGGTGGAGTCGACCCTGGTAGCGGATCCGACCGTCGCGGTGCCAGACGGTGAGCTCGCCCTGGAAGCGCCCTTCCCGGAGCCGGCCTTCGAGCTGCCGTCCGGTGGTGTCCGGGAAGTCCCGGTAGACGGGCCCCGTCCAAGCCCGGTCGTTCTCCGCGTCCATGTAGAGGCTGTCCCGCACCTCCAGGGTGGCGAGGTCACGGCCGGACCCGGGGCCCGAACACCCCGCGAGGACCAGACCGACGGCCAGCGTCAGCCCACCCAGCGCCAGCCCACCCATCCGTCCCCCGAGGCCCCTCATGGACCGTCCCGAGCGGAGCCTACGGGAGGAACGGGCAGGACTCCTTCGTTCCGCAGGAAGTCCTCCAGCGCCCGCCAGTAATCGCCCCCGGGCACCGGGCAGTCGTTGTGCCCGCAGGCCCGGGGGTGGAGCCGGGCCCGTGGCGACGCATCGGCGAGGCGCCGTCCGTGGTCGAAGGGCACCACCCGGTCGTCTCGCCCGTGCACCACCAGGACGGGGCCGTCGTAGTCCCGCACCGCGTCCAGGGCCTGGAAGGGATCCCGGACGAGCATGCCAGGGACGAAGAATTGCTCCCGGGCCAGATCCGGGACGCTGGTGAAGGTGGACTGCAAGACCAGGGCCGACACCTCCCGATGTCGGGTCAACAGCGCCGCCACGCCCCCTCCGAGCGACCGGCCCACCGCGATCCTCCGGGACGCATCCACCTCCGGGCGTTCGCCGAGCCAGTCCCAGGCCTCCAGGGCCACCTCCATGATGCGCTCCTGGGTGGGCGATCCCGTGGAGCGCCCGTACCCGGGGTACTCCACCAGCAGCACGCCCATCCCCAGCGCCTCCGGGAAGGGGCGGAGGAGACCCACCCAGTCGTCGATGAGTTCCCCGTTGCCGTGGAAGAAGACGGCGGCGGGGCGGGCTCCGGCCCACGGGTCTCCGGCCTCGGGGTGGGGCGGCATGTACCAGCCCTCTACGCGGCCCTCGTCATGGAGGAACCAGACACGCTCTACCCCGTCCAGCAGCGTCGATGGCGGCGGGTCCGATCCACGGGCCACGCCGGGGAAGATCACGCGACGCTGCACCACCCAGAGAAGCGTCGCGTACAGGAGGTAGCCGAGGCCGAGGTAGAGGAGGATCCGCATGGGTCGACGATGGCAGGCCGGACGGACACCGGCAACCGGAGACGGGGCGCCGCCTTTGACGGCCGGTGAGGACGGCCGGTACTCTGGGGGCAGGCCCCCGTACCCCTCGATGGAGGTAGCCGCCATGCCGTCGCTTACCCGCCCCTTGGCCGGGGAGCACCTCACCTTCGCCCTCCCCCGCATCATCTCCGAGATGCGCGACGAGGAAGGCTATCGACGGAGCGGCCGCGCCGGCCGGACGCTGGTGAAGGCCGGACCGCTGGTCCTCACCGTCACCGTCATCGCGGATGGCGTCGAGGTGGGCACGCACCACGCCGAGACGCCCATGACCCTGCAGGTCCTGGAGGGAGCCCTCGCCTACCGGGTGGACGACGAGGACCAGGAGCTGGGCGAGGGCGAGTTCCTCTTCTTCGGACCCGGACACGCCCGAGACATTCGGGCCTCGGGCGACACGGCGCTCCTCCTCACCATCACGCGGGACGCCTGAGCCGCCCTCAGGGCGAGGCCGAGCCGACGGCCCCACGCCCGGGCTCCGCTCAGGGAATCACGGTGACCCGGGTGTAGCGCTCCACCACGCGCATCTCCCCGGTGGGGAAGGCCACGTTCTGGAGCCGAACCGCCGGGAGTCCCGACTCGTCCAGTCGGAGGGTGGCGCTCCCCGAGTCCTGCCCACCCACCCGGATGTCGAAGGAGAGCCGTCCCTCCTCGTCGGGCTCCACGCCTTCGACCTGCACGAACTCCTCCACGCCTCCGTCGGCGTGGTCGGGCGCAGCACCCCCCGTGAGCCGGGCCAGGTTGTGGAGGATGCCCATCCGGGTGAGTCCCACCACCACCGCTGGCCAGAGCTCCGGAGGCGTGTCGGCCTCGACCGCGCTTCCCTGGACGCCGTAGCGGTACCGCGCCGCAGGGTCCAGCGTCTCCAGGACGAGCTCTACCGGTCGGCCCCCGAAGGCGCCCTCGGCCTCCACGCGGAGTGCTCCGTCGGCCCATTCCAGTCGCCCGGCCACCTGGATCTCCGCCGCTCCTTCGGCGGTGACCTCGAAGTCCAGCGTCACCTGGCGAGCCGAGAGGAGGCGGGCTTCGAGGGCGGAGAGGTCCTGCCCGGAGAGACTCCGGTGGAGGGCCGACGACGGGAGGCCCGTGACCAGAAGACCGGCGAGAAGGAGGAAGGTGCGGTGGGGCATGTCGAACCTCGTGCGGGTAGGGGGCGAGGGGTCGGCCAATCTGCCCGTCCATCCCCGCGGCCCGCAATCCGGCCGAGGGTGCCTACGCCGACGCTGTAGAACGTTGGTATGCGCGAGTCGGCGTAGCTATCTTGCGGATCGGGCCATCGTCCGGCCCCCACGTCCCTACCGCCCGCTCGACCCGTGATGGCCCACCGCATTCTCCACCGCACCACCCTCACTGCCGCCCTGCTGGCCTGGACGGCGGCGTGCGGAGGTGGCTCGCAGGCCGCCTCGCCCGCTCCTGGAACGCCCCCGGCCTCCGACGGCGACGGGCCCAGCATCGTGCAGCCCGGAGCTCCGGGTGAGGACACCCGGGCCTTCGACGCCGCCCGCCTCGACGAGGTGCAGGGCACCGAGTACACGGAGGCCGACGTGGCCTTCATGCAGGGCATGATCCATCACCATGCGCAGGCCCTGCAGATGACGGCCCTCATCCCCGAGCGGGCCGGGAGCGCCGCCGTCCGCCAGATGGGGCTCCGTATGGAGATCTCCCAGAAGGACGAGATCGGCCTCATGGCGCGATGGCTGGAGGAGCGGGACAAGGAGGTGCCGGACTGGGAAGCGATGCTGCGGACCTCCCAGATGGCCGGAGGGATGGCCGGAGACATGATCGACGCCCACGAAGGCCACGACATGGGCGGCGACGGCTCCATGGCCATGATGCCGGGCATGCTCTCTCCCGCGCAGTTGCAGGACCTCCGGGACGCCGAAGGAACCCCGTTCGACCGGCTCTTCCTGGAGTACATGATCCAGCATCACATCGGCGCTCTCACCATGGTGCGCGACCTGCTGAACACCTCGGGCGCCGCCCAGGAATCGCGGGTCTTCCAGTTCGCCCACGAGGTAGACGCCGATCAGACCATCGAGATCCGGCGCATGCGCCAGGTCCTGGAAACCCTCGACGGGGCGCGCTGAGCCAGCCCCGACCACCTTCGTTCGTCGCCCGCCGGGAGGTGGGCTGTCGTCCACGAGAACACCCGAACGCGAGCCCACCCATGAATCTTCCCCGTACCGTTCTCCGCGCCCTCTCCGGCGCTCGTTCGGCCTCCCTTCTCTCGCTGGCACTGCTGGCTCTCCTCCTCGTCGCCCCGGCGGCGGACCTGGAGGCCCAGATGCAGGATCCGACCGCTCCGGCCATGACCTGGGATCCCAACGATCCCCGGATCGGCCTGGAGGCGGGGTGGCAGGACGCCGAGGAGGCCATCTCGAACCTGCGCCTCCTGGCGAGCCTCACCCGCCCCGAGGGGTTCCGGAATCCCGAGACGCCGGGCGACGGTCGCTTCAGCAACACCGACCTCGCCTTCTCAGGCGACTACATGTTCCAGGGCAACTACAACGGCTTCCAGATCTACGACATCTCAGATCCGGCCCAGCCCGTCCTGGAGACGGCGGTGGTCTGCCCCGGCGGCCAGGGGGATGTCTCGGTCTACGGCGACCTGCTGGTCATGTCGGCTCAGGAGACCCGGGGGCGGGTGGACTGCGGCGTGGACGGCGTGGCCGACTCGGTGAGCACGGAGCGGCTCCTGGGGGTGCGCATCTTCGACATCTCCGACATCTCCAGCCCGCGCCAGGTGGCGGCGGTGCAGTCCTGCCGGGGGTCCCACACCCACACCATCCTCAAGGACCCGGCGGACGACGACAACCTGTACGTCTACATCCAGGGCACCAGCTCGGTGCGGCCCGGCGCCGAACTTCCCGGTTGCTCCGGCGCGGAGCCCGACGAGGACCCCAACACCGCCCTCTTCCGCATCGAGGTCGTGCGGGTCCCGCTGGGTTCCCCCGAGGACGCCGAGATCGTGAACGCGCCTCGCATCTTCGCCGACGCCGAAAGCGGCGAGATCGCCGGACTGTGGGGGGGAGGAGATCACGGCCCCGGCACCCAGGAGACGCGGCGCACGCACCAGTGCCACGACATCACCA
>CAKZOQ010000037.1 GCA_937136445.1 uncultured Gemmatimonadota bacterium | reverse complement strand
AGTGAGGGCACGGGGCTTCTTTCCTCGATGCGTCGACTCGTTCGGATACGGCGGCGTCTCTTACTAGGCCCCGAGCGGACGCTCATTGTGGCTGGGGCGGTATCCACAGGCAATCCATCGGTCACGAAGCAGCTTCAAGGCCGGTGCCCTCGGGATCGACACGATCCTCCCCCGAGCCCTGGCTCTCGACAGCGGTCGCCGCTGTGATCTCCCTGGCCCCCAACAGTTCGGGCCGCAGGCTTCCATCCTCCGCTTCCTGACGGAGCCAGGCCTCCATGAACCACTCCCAGCCGAGGCGCTCCCGGGCTTGGCTGGGACGTACACCGGTGAGACGGACCATCTGGTTGCTCAGAGCGAAGCCGTCCCCGTACCCAAGGCTGTACCCTGCGGCCACGACCGTGTCATCGGTGCCCTGCAGCCGGATCACCACGCGGAGCAGCCGGGAGAAATGCAGCCAGTGGGACGGGACGGGGAGTCCGCGAGTCATGAACCGGCGGCCTAGCGCCCGACGGGAGAGGTAGAGGCCCCGGGCCAGAGCGGCGACCGAGCGCAACTCTGCCGAAAGCTCCACGACACGGCGGATGAGCTGAACGGTCTCGCGATCTGCCCGGATCCCTCGCCATCGGAGGTACTCGCTGACCTGGGCCGGAAGGTCCCTCGGAGGACGTCGGAGGAGCTGGGTGAGCTCCTCCGGCTCTAGGTCGGGGAGGTGGGGAAGAATAGACGCCGGCCGACTCTCCTCCACCATGCGGAGGAGGTCCGCCGGTTCCGGCAGTTCTTCAGGCGGTGGGAGCACCAGGATTAGCGCTAACCCGCCCGGCCTGCCAAGGACGTAGTCCAGATGGGTGGGTGCAATGCGCCGGGTTGGCGGGCTCCAAACTAGGGCGCTCCCGGGCTCTCGCCCCAGCTGCTTCAGCTCGCTCCGGGAGCCTGAGAGTTGGTGTAGACGACGGTACGGGGGACGCAAGAGTCGCAGTGGGGGATGGCCGGTCGGGTTCACGGGGTCTCCAGGGCTAACGCGGTGCAGTTCGGCGGGTCGACACACCCACTTTGCCCGCCCACCGTCAGCGCCCCGTCAGCGAACCCGCACCTTGCTCCCCGCTCGACCCCGCTCTAGAATCGAACCATCTTCTGGTTCTAGATTCCTCGGACGGGGTTGGCCATGCCCTCCACCCACCTGCAGCCACCCAAGCAGGAGCGCTCCCGAAAGACCCTGGAGCGCATTGTGCGGGCGGCCCTGGAGATCCTGGAAGACGAAGGGCCCGACGGCCTCACCGTGGCCTCCCTCGTCCGCCGGGCCGATTCCTCGGTGGGCTCCTTCTACGCCCGCTTCCAGGGCAAGGACGACCTGCTGGAGTACCTGGGCGAGCAGGTCTGGTCGTCGGCTGCCCAGCGCTGGGACGAGACGTTGGACGACCTCGACGCCTCCTCCCTCCCCCTGCCCGACCTCCTGGACGGGGCGGTGCGGCTGCTCCGCGAGGCCGGCGAGTCCCGCGCCACCTACCTCCGGGCCCTGGACCAGGCCGGGACCAGCGGCGACGCCTTCGCCGCCTTCCGGGACCACGTCCTGGACGGTCTGGCCGGCCTCCTCCTGGAACGCCGCGACGAATTGACCCATCCCGACCCGGACGTCGCCGTCCGACTGGGCCTTCGCGCCGTTACCGCCACGCTGGACCAGGTGGTGCGGGAGCAGTGGGAGCCCGGCGACCTCGACACGGTCCAGGCCGAGCTGGGGCGGATGCTCCGCCGCTACCTCACCTCCGAGTCCGAATCCGGCGCCGAGGGCGGGGTGGAGTTCTTCGAGGTGTGGAGCTGACGGGACCGTCCCGCCGGCCCCTCACCCCGTGGGATCCGCCCGCTCGGGCGCCGGCAGGGCGTCGTAGCGCTCCCGTAGGGTCAGCACGGGGTTCTGGTCCTCCCCGGCCTGCAGGTTCTCGTCGGTGACGTCCAGGTAGAGGCTGTAGGTGCCGTCGTTGAAGGACGCGCCCGACGGGTTCTCCGGGTCGGCGGCCAGCAAATAGGCCACGTGCGACGTCCGCCCCGTGCAGCTCCGGCCCGCCTCGGGGAGCGGCTCGCTCTCGCAGGTGCAGCGCACGTCGCCCCCGGCGGCGTCCGCGGCGTCCATGGCCGCCATGACCCGGTCGGTGAGGCTGCCGCCCTCGGCCTCGAAGGCGTCCACCGCATCGTACACCACCTCGTCCGAGGCCAGGATGTTGCCCTGGATGGAGTAGTAGATCTCCGTGCCCTGCACATGGCCCTGCTGGCTCAGCGACGCGTCGCCGTTCTCGAACCCGCTGAAGCCCACGAACCGTCCCTCCAGGTCCACGATGGCGAACTGCCTGCGTTCGATGTCGGGGTCCTCCTTCAGCATGGACAGGATCCGGCCCGGGTGGGTTCCGGCGCGCATCTGCCCGTAGATGAGCGACTGGTTCTCGCGGGTGTTGTCCACCCCGGCCTGGGCCGCCGCCACCCCCACGCCCGGCACCACGATGGCCTGGATGTCCATGAGGCCCTCCGCCGGGAAGCCGGCGAACCGGCCCTGGGCCACGCAGGTGGCCGAGGCGATGACCACGCGGCCGGTGCGCAGGTCCACGGCGATGACGGACCAGGTGGCCGAGGCGGGGAGAGGCACGAGGGCCAGCAGGGCGAGGGCGGCGGCGGCGCTGAGGAGTGCGGCGCGGAGGCGGGCCAGGCGCATGGGAGGACTCACTGGATGGAAGAGGTGGGCGCTCGGCGCCGGGGGGCGGACGGCACGCCGAATCGAGCATCGCGAGCCGAATATGCGACGGCCGGCGGGTGCCCGCGAACCTTCGTGGGCTCGCCTCCCGGGCTCCTCCCTCCCTATACTGCGGATCCGCCCGGATCTCGGGGAGGACGAGGGGAGGGGAGGGAGCGGATCCGGGGCGGTTCGACGAACCTGCCCGCCGGAGCCCTCATGCCGTCCGCCCCACGCCCCACACCTGACCGGTCGAGCCCGATGCTCGGCGTCGGCCTGCCCCTGGCCCGGTCGCTGGCCCTCTCGGTGGGCCTGTCCCTGGCCCTGTCGCTGCCCCTGGCCGCACCCGCCACGGCGCAGCAGGCCGCCCCGGACGACCTCCTCACCGTCTCCGCCCGCCCCGGCACCCCGCTGGAGCTCGCGACCTACCTGGACTGGGAGTGGGTCTCCGACCCCCAGATCGCCCCCGACGCCAGCCGCATCGTCTACACCCGCCGCTGGGTGGCCGCGGGCAACGACCGGCGGGCGTCCTCCCTCTGGGTCATGGACGCCGACGGCTCCCGGAACCGGCACCTGCTCGACGGCGCCTCCGCCACCTGGTCTCCCGACGGCACCCGCATCGCCTACGTCGCCGAGGGCGAGCCCCGGGGCGCGCAGATCTTCGTGCGCTGGATGGACGCCGAGGGCGCCACCTCCCAGATCACCCGCCTGGAGCACGGCCCCGCAGAGGTGACCTGGTCCCCCGACGGGCAGTGGCTCGCCTTCACGAGCCAGGTGGACGACCGCGCCGACTTCGCCGGGGTGGAGCTGCCGGACCGCCCCGACGGAGCCGAGTGGACGGCCGAGCCCAAGGTCGTGGAGCGGGCCTCGTACAAGCAGGACCGCCAGGGCTACGTGGACACCGGCTGGACCCACGTCTTCGTCGTGCCCGCCGAGGGGGGCACCGCCCGCCAGCTCACCCACGGGGACTGGGACCACGGGGGCCTCGCCTGGAGCCCCGACGGAGCGGAGTTGTATCTGACGGCGAACCGGAGCCCCGACCATGACCGCCCCGAGCAGTGGCAGGAGTCGGACATCTACGCCGTGTCGGTGGCCGACGGCTCCCTTCGCCGCCTCACCGACCGGGTGGGCCCCGACGGCGGGCCGGTGCCCTCCCCCGACGGCTCCCTCATCGCCTACACCGGCCAGGACGCCCACGACGACACCTACCGGAACGGTCAGATCCTGGTCATGGATCGGGACGGCGCGAACTCCCGGGTCATCTCCGGGGACTACGATGGGCGAACGTCCGGTCTGACCTGGGCTCCCGACGGTTCGGGCCTGTATTTCAACGCCGACCGTCACGGCTACGAGAACGTGCGCTTCGTGGACCTGAACGGAGGCGTCCGGGCCGTGACCTCGGGCAAGCACCTCCTCTCCTTCTCCTCCCTGGCCCGGGACGGCACGGCCGCGGGGACCCTGGCCTCCGCCCACGAGCCCGGAGACGTGGTGACCTTCGACCTGGAGGGGACTCCGGCGCCCACGCGCCTCACCCGGGTCAACGACGACGTCCTGCACGGCGTCGCCCTGGGGGAGGTCGAGGAGATCTGGTACGACTCCGAACCCTTCCGGGTGCAGGGGTGGATCGTGAAGCCCCCGGACTTCGATCCGCAGCGCACCTACCCCCTCATGCTCGCCATCCACGGCGGGCCCCACGCCATGTACGACGGCGCCTTCCGCTTCGACTTCCAGGAACACGCGGCCGCCGGCTACGTGGTGCTCTACACCAACCCCCGAGGAAGCACCGGGTACGGGACGGCCTTCGGGAACGCCATCGACCACGACTACCCCGGCGTGGACATGCAGGACCTCATGCGCGGCGTGGACGAGGTGGTCGCACGCGGCTACGTGGACCCCGACAACCTCTTCGTGTACGGCTGCAGCGGAGGCGGCATCCTGACGACCTACATCGTCGGCAACACGGACCGTTTCCGCGCGGCGTCCGCCAACTGCCCCATCGTGAACTGGATGAGCGCCATGGGCACCTCGGACGCCTTCGCCTACACCCGCACCTTCGCGGACTACTTCTGGGAGGACCCCACCGAGTGGATGGACCGTTCCGCCATCTTCTACGTGGGCGACGTCTCCACCCCCACCATGCTCATGACCGGGGAGAACGACCTCCGCACCCCCATGGGCCAGACCGAAGAGTTCTACCAGGCCCTCCAGATCGTGGGCGTGCCCACGGTCATGATCCGCTTCCAGGATGAATGGCACGGCACCAGCTCCAACCCCTCCAACTTCCTCCGCACCCAGCTCTACCTCAGGAAGTGGTTCGAGCGCTGGGGCGACCACGACGACGGCCAGCCCGTCACCGACGACGTCTCCTGACCGCACCCGCTGACCCCCGTGACCCCCCTGTGACCTTCTCCGCTGTGACTCCCTCCTGACCACCCGCTGACCACCATGACGACCACGACCCGTTTGTCCAAGTCTGACCAGCATGTTCGGCATCTGACCGCCTTCCTGACCACCCTCCTCCTGACCGTGGTGGTCAGCGCCGCCGGGCCGTCCGCCCTTGAGGCCCAGAACGAGCCCGACGGCACCCTGCAGCTCGAGTCCTACCTGGACTGGGAGTGGGTGGCCGATCCCCGGGTGTCGCCCGACGGCGAGCAGGTGATCTATGAGCGCACCTGGGTGGACAAGGTCCACGACACCCGCACCTCGTCCATCTGGATCATGAACGCCGACGGCACCCGGAACCGTCACCTCGTGGACGGTTCGAACCCTCGCTGGGCCCCGGACGGCACCCGCATCGCCTACACGGCGGACGGGGAGCCGGAGGGAAGCCAGATCTGGGTGCGGTGGATGGATGCCGAGGGCGCCACGACCCAGGTGACGCGGGTGGGTCACGCACCCGGGTCGGTGAGCTGGTCGCCCGACGGCGAGTGGCTCGCCTTCAGCATGGACGTGGACTCCGAGCCGGCCTGGACGCTGAACCCGCCGGGTCGCCCCGAGGGTGCCGAGTGGACCGAGGCCCCCAAGGTGGTGGACCGGCTGGACTACCGGCAGGACCGCGTGGGGTACGTGGACGAGAGCTACCGTCACCTCTTCGTGGTCCCGGCGGAGGGCGGGACGCCGCGGCAGCTCACCGACGGCGACTGGGACCACGGGTCCGGCACCTGGAGCCCCGACGGCGCCGAGCTCTACTTCTCGTCGTTGCGGGTAGAGGACGCCGCCTG
>CAKZOQ010000036.1 GCA_937136445.1 uncultured Gemmatimonadota bacterium | reverse complement strand
GTGGCTCCGCAGGAGCACCGAGTCCTGCAGGTAGAGCGTGTCCTGCTCGTCGGCAGCGGGGTGATCCAACGGCGTGTTCAGCGCCTCGAAGTTGTACCACTCCGTGTCGGCCTCGGGGCCCCGGACGCGGGTGAAGCCCAGCCCACGGAAGATGGCCCAGATGTCGTCGATGGTCTGCTGGACCGGGTGGCGGGCGCCGCGCCACGTGGTCCGGCCCGGGAGGCTCAGGTCTTCGGCGGAGGCGGAGGCCGGGCGGGCCAGCTCCCGCGTGCGGGCCTCCAGCGCCTCCCCCACCACACCCTTCACCCGGTTGGCCTCCTGCCCCACCCGCGGCCGGACCTCCGGGGGCATGTCGCCCAGACGGCGCAGGATGGCCGAGATGCGCCCCTCCTTCCGGCCCAGGTAGGTGACCCGGACTTCCTCGAGGGCGTCGTCGTCGGGGGCGGACTGCACGGCCGCCAGCGCCTCCTGCTCCAGCTCCTGGAGGGCCTCCACCAGGTTCTCTCGGCTCATGGTGCTTCCACGCGGCTGCGGTCAGGGGATGGACGATGCACGAAAGGGCTCCGCAGCAGGTGCCGCGAAGCCCTTCCGAAGACGCGGAGAGGCGGGCCCGAAGGCCGTCCCCTTCGCATCAGGGAGGGCGGACCCTCCAGATGAGGTCGCCGGGCCGTCAGGCCTTGGCGCCCAGGGCCTCCTTGGCTTGCTCCGCCAGCGCGGCGAAGGCCTCCGGCGACCGGACGGCCAGGTCGGCCAGCACCTTCCGGTCCAGCTCCACGTCGGACTCCTTGAGCCCGTGGATGAAGCGGGAGTAGGAGAGGTCGTGCTGGCGGGCGGCGGCGTTGATCCGGGTGATCCAGAGGCGCCGGAAGTTCCGCTTCTTCTTCTTGCGGTCCCGGTAGGCGTGCTCCCACCCCTTCTCGACCGCGTCCTTGGCGACCTTGTAGAGGTTCTTCCGGCCGCCGAAGTATCCCTTGGCGACCTTGAAGATCTTCTTCTTACGCTTCCGGCGAGCGCCGGCGACGGTGGAACGTGGCATCGTCGCTCTCCCCTAGGCGTAGGGAAGCAGCTTCTTGAGCCGCTTCTCGTCGGACTTGGCCACCAGGTTGTCCTTACGCAGCTGACGCTTCCGCTTGCTGGACTTCTTGGTGAGGATGTGGCTCTTGTTCGCCTTGCTCTTCTTCAGGCGGCCGGAGCCGGTCTTCTTCAGGCGCTTCGCGGCGCCACGGTGCGTCTTCATCTTCGGCATGATGCCTCTCCTGCGGTACGGACACCAAAAAAGCCCGAGCTGGCTCGGGCCGTACCACGATCCCCAGGCGCACCACGAATGGAGTGGGCGCCGGAGACCTGAACGACCGTCGCGGAGCTCATCTCGGAGTCCGGAGGGTGGGATCGCGGTCGACACGATCCACTTCTGGAATTGTCGGTCCACCCCGAAAGGTGGAGGCGGAAGATGGTGGATCCCGGCAGGTGGGTCAACGGGTCCGGCCGCCCTCCCCGACCCCGTCAGTTCAGCGCCTTCTCGCGGATTTCGCGGGTGATGCGCTCCACGAAGTCGGCGCGGTCCATGACCTCCTGCTTCGTCCCCTCGCCCCGCCGTCGGATGGCCACCGTCCCCGCCTCCACCTCGCGCCCTCCAATGACCGCCATGTAGGGGATCTTCTGGGTCTCGGCCTCGCGGATCCGATAGGACAGCGTCTCCCGCGGAGCCAGCTCCGCCCGCACCCCGCGAATCCGCAGCTCCCCCAGGAAGGCCCGCGCGTCCTCCTCCTGATCCTCGGAGATGGGCAGGACCCGCACCTGCTCCGGGGCGAGCCACACCGGGAAGGCCCCGGCGTAGTGCTCGATGAGCCCGCCGACGAAGCGCTCCATGCTCCCCACCAGCACCCGGTGGAGCATGACCGGGCGATGGGTCTCGTTGTCCGAGCCCACGTACTCCATGTCGAAACGCTCCGGCAGGTTGAAGTCGAGCTGGACCGTGGGGCCCTGCCACTTCCGCCCGATGGCGTCGATGAGCTTGAAGTCCAGCTTGGGGCCGTAGAAGGCGCCTCCACCCTCGTCCACCTCGTACTCCACGCCCCGAGCCTCGAGGGTGTCGGCCAGAACCTTCACCGCCTCGTCCCACTCCTCCTCGGCTCCCAGGGCCTTCTCGGGCCGGGTGGCGAGCTCGATGGAGTAGGGGTAGCCGAAGGTCCCGAGCATCTCGTCCACCAGGTCCAGGAGGCGCTCGATCTCGCCCCCCACCTGGTCCCGGGTGCAGAAGACGTGGGCGTCATCCTGGGTGAATCCCCGCACCCGGAGCATCCCGTGGAGCACCCCGCTCCGCTCGTACCGGTAGACCGTCCCGAACTCCGCCATGCGGATGGGGAGGTCGCGGTAGGAACGCTGCTGGCTCTGGTAGACGGCGATGTGGCCCGGGCAGTTCATGGGCTTGGGGCGGTAGCGGGCGCCCTCGACCTCCATCGCGCCGAACATGTTCTCGGCGAAGTTCTCCAGGTGCCCGGAGACCTCGAAGATCCGCTCGCTCATCACGTGGGGCGTGTAGACCAGGTCGTAGCCGTGACGGCGCACCAGGTCCCGCTCGTAGTCCTCGATCTCCGCGCGGATGGAGGAGCCCCGGGGGGTCCAGAGGATGAGCCCCGGCCCCACCCGCTCGTCGGTGGTGAAGAGGTCCAGCTCCTTCCCGAGCTTCCGGTGGTCCCGGGCCTTGGCCTGCTCCAGCCGCTCCAGGTGCTCCTCCAGCTCCTTCTCGGAGTGGAAGGCCGTGCCGTAGATGCGCTGGAGCATCTGGCGGTTCTCATCCCCCCGCCAGTAGGCGCCTGCGGCGGAGAGGAGCTTGATGTGCTTCACCCGCCCGGTGCTGGGGACGTGGGGTCCCCGGCACAGGTCCAGGAAGGGACCGTCCCGGTAGACGGTGATGACCTCGTCGTCGTCGAATTCCTCGAGTCGCTCCAGCTTCAGGGCGTCGTCCGAGAAGAGCTCCCGGGCCTCGTCCTTGGTCACCCGCCGGCGCTGGAAGGCGTGGTCGGCCTCCAGCACCTCCTGGATCTTCGCCTCGAAGCGCTCCAGGTCCTCCGGCGTGAAGGGCTCGTCCACCTCGAAGTCGTAGTAGAAGCCCTCGTCGATGGCCGGCCCGAAGCCGATCCCCGCCTCGGGACGGAGTTCCCGCACGGCCGTGGCC
>CAKZOQ010000035.1 GCA_937136445.1 uncultured Gemmatimonadota bacterium | reverse complement strand
CCTCTTTCTGGCCCTGCGGGACGGGCCGAATCGCCTCTGGCGCAACGACGGAGAAGGCTTCGTGGACATCTCCGCCGATTCGGGGCTGGACGACCCGCGACGGAGCGTCGGCGCCGTCTGGTTCGACGCCGACGTGGACGGCGACCTGGACCTATACGTGGCGAACATGGACGGCGACGCCAACGGCCTCTGGCGGAACGACGACGGGAGCTTCGTTGACGTCGCCGAGGAGTGGGGTCTGGCCGACGGCGGTCGGGCCACGGGAGACGAGACCCAGGGAACGGTGCGACCCTGCGTGGCCGACTTCGACCACGACGGCGACCTGGACCTCTACACCGCCAACTACGGCCCCAACGGCCTCTTCCGTAATCCCGGCGAACCCGGGGATCCCTGGCCGAACGTGGCGGCGGAGCTGGGCGTGGCCGGCGACAGCCGGGACGATACCTGCGCCTTCGGGGACGCGGACAACGATGGCCGGGTGGAGCTCTTCGTGAACGGGACGGTGAGCGGAGGCACCGCCTTCCCGGAACGCCTCTACCGCTGGACCGGATCCGCCTACGAGGACGTCTGGCCGGCGGACCTCGCCGACCTCGCCGCCTCCCACGGGGCCACCTGGGTGGACAGCGACCGGGACGGGGACCTGGAGCTGGCCCTCACCGGCGTCGCCGACGACGGCATGCACCACCTCCTCCAGAACCTGCTGCGGCCGGAGTTCGCCGGGCACTCCCTCCAGATCCTGGTGCGGGACGGCACCGGGGCCGGCACACGCCCAGGCGCCGTGGTACGGCTCTACGTCCCCGGGACCCGCACGGTGCTCCACGCCGGAGTGGTGGACACGGGCTCCGGGTACGACGCCCAGTCGGACCTTCCCCTCCACTTCGGGCTCCCCGGCGCCCAGCCGGTGGACGTGGTGGTGACCATCCAGGGGCCCGACGGGCCGCGGCAGGCCGTGGTGGGGGGCATCGACCCCGCCGCCTTCCGGGGGGACGCCGTGGAGCTGACCATCGGGGGGTGAGGCGACGTCCCTGGACGTCCGGACCTCAGTGGACCTCCAGGTCCCGCCCCGATACCAGCGCCCCCGTGTAGCCGGCGGCCCGCATCTCCCGTAGGAGCCCAGCGTCGTCGGTCCCCCAGAGGAGCTGGTGGTAGAGGACCAGAAGCCCCGGGCGCGCTCGACCGGCGAGCTCCGCAAGCTCCGTGGTGGAGGTGTGGAAGGCGGCGTGGTAGGTCTGCCATTCCGGGGGGCGGGTGAGGTATCGCTCCGCCGAGTAGACCTCGTGGACCAGGACGTCGCAGCCGTCGCAGGCCTCCACCAGCGACTCCGACGGGGCGGCGTCCCCGGAGATGACCACCGTCCGGTCCGGCCCCTCGAAGCGGTAGCCGAAGGCGTGCTCCCAGGACCCGTGGTGGACGGGGATCGCCCACACCCGCACCAGGTCGTCCTCGTAGACCAGCCCACCCTCCACCTCGTCCACCTGCGGCTGCCAGGCATCGGCGTTGTGCTCGCGGGGCTCCAGCCCGTCCAGGCGCTGGTGGATGTCCGCCTGCCAGGCCCGGGTGATGTGCTCCATCATGGCCTCGGTGCCCGGTGGTCCCACCACGTGCAGGGGGTCGGGCCGGTCCAGCACCCAGGGCGAGAGGGCGAGGTCGGGCAGCCCCAGGGTGTGGTCGGAATGAAGGTGGGTGAGGAAGACCCGGTCCAGCCCCTGCGGCCTCAGGCCGGAGATGCCCAGCTCGGCAGCAGCTCGCGCGGCCCTGCGGACCACCCCGGGCCCGGCGTCCACCAGATAGGCGCGGTCGTCCACCACCACCGCCGTTGCGGGGCCGGAGCGCTCCGGGTCGGCGTTGGGCGTCCCGGTGCCCAGGAGCACCACCCGGGTGCGAGGCGTCGCCTGGGCGTCGGGGGCCTGCGCCGTCACGCCCCCCGGGCCAGCACTCCAGACCAGCGCCGCAGCCACCACGGCAAGGAGCGGCCGTCCCCGGAAGCAGCGGCGTCCCACGCCATGCGTGCCGGTCCCTACCACGAGACCGCCCGGTCCTGGGACGTGAAGTAGATCACCCGCTCCTTCACCGGCTCCCCGGTGAGGCGGGCCCAGGCCTCGGCGTAGAGCTCCACCTGACGGCGGTAGGCCGCCATGCGGCGGGGGAAATCGGGATCGGTGCCCAGATCCGTCTTCCAGTCCGCCACCACCCAGCCCTCGGGCTCTCGGAAGACCAGGTCGATGACGCCCTCCAGCACCAGGAGCTCGCCGCCGGAGGCCTCCTCGCCCTCGCGCCCCGGCTCTCTCAGGTGGGGATCACCCTGGGCGTGCCCGGACGCCTTCAGGGGTCCGTCTCCGGATCCACCGTCGTCCCCCTGCGGGACCGACCCCCCGAAAAGGTCCAGCTGGCGGCGACCTTCCCCGTCGGTCTCCATGGGCTCCGGCATCGGGGTGTCGGGTGGCGGAGGGGGCGCGCGCCCCGGAGCCGCGAAGGGCACTTCGGCCTGCGCGTAGTCGGCTTCCTGGGCCCGGGCCCAGAGCTCGGAGCGCCGTACGTCCCGCACCAGCTCCAGCAGCTCCTGGAGCTCCACCGGCTCGCCATGGTCGTCCAGGGGGCGGCCGTACTCCACGAGGAAGCTCCGGCAAGCGGCGCGGAAGAGGGGCTCGTCGGGCTCCTCGGCGGCGGCGGCCAGGGCGTCGTGGACCACGCTCCCCCAGGAGTAGCCGCGGAAGGGCGCCTCGGCTGGGAGGCCCGCGCCCCCCTCCTCGGCCTCCTCGGCCGGTGCCCCCGCGCCCTCCGCCTGGAGCGGCCCCTCGCCGTCGGACTTCGCCAGATCGGTGACGGTGACGTACCGCACCGAAGGTGTACGGAGCGCGTCCCGACGGGCCCGGAGCTCCTCGGCCCGCGCCTCCATCCCGTCAGGATCCGGCGCCAGCTCCGCCCGGGGCTTCGGCTCGTCCACCGGCATCTCCAGCGCGTCCGCGTGGCTCAGCA
>CAKZOQ010000034.1 GCA_937136445.1 uncultured Gemmatimonadota bacterium | reverse complement strand
CGATCTGGGTCTCCATGCGCACCAGGTCCTCGGTGGTGGCCAGGGCGGCCTCCAGGGGCTTGGCGATGGTCTCCTCCAGCACCTGGGGATCGACCCCGCTGTTGCTGACGTTGATGCGCACCTGGGGGTAGACGATGGGCGGCAGGAGGTCCAGCGGGAGGCGATTCTGGAAGAAGAGCCCAAGGACCACCACCACCGAGGCCAGCGTCAGCGTGCCCACCGGGCGGCGGATGGACCAGCTCGACACGCCCTTGTAGCGGGCCGAGGTCTCCGTCTCGCGGCTCATCGGTCGCCTCCGGTGCGGGTCGTGCCGCTGGGAGCACTGCGTGTTCCGCCCTCGCGGGAGACGTCCCGGATGAGGCCGCCGTCGCGGAGGAGGTTGGAGCCGGCCGTCACCACCCGGTCCCCGGCGACCAGCCCGTCCAGGACCTCCACCCGCCCCGAGGCGGAGAGCCCCGGGGTGATGGAGCGGAGGACCACGGTGGAGTCGGCCACCAGGTAGACCCCCTCACCTCCGCCGCGACTCACGATGGCGGCGGCCGGGATGAGGACCGCCCCCTCCTTCGGCGCGAGCTGAAACGACACCCGGGCCAGGAAGCCGGGCCGGGTCCGACGGGCGTCGGACCGGTCCAACGCCACCTCCACGGGGATGAGGCGGGTGGTGGGGTCGGCCGAGGGGAAGACCCGGCGCACGCGGGCCGAGAAGACCTCGCTCCCGAAGGCGTCGAGGCGCACATCCACCGGATCGCCGGGGCGGATCTCCACCACGTCGAGCTCCGAGACGCGGACGCGGACCACCATGGTGTCCACCTCCGCCACGTCCAGGAGGCGGGCCTGGTTCCCCACCACGTCGCCGGACTGGACCACCTTGGAGGTCACGATCCCGCCGATGGGCGAGCGCACCTCGGTGAAGCCCACCCGGGTACGGAGCTGCTCGAGCTGGGCCCGGGCCGCGGCGAAGGCCGTCTGCTCCGCCTCGTACTCCGGTTGGGTGACGACCTGGCGCTCCCGGAGCTGCTCGGCCCGGGCGAAGGCGGCCTCCGCCACGGTGAAGGCGGCCTCGGCGCTCCGGAGCTGGGCCTGGAGCTCCCGGTCGTCCAGGCGGGCCACCACCTGGCCCTCCTCCACCCGATCCCCCTCCTCGGCGGTGACCTGCAGGACGGCGCCGGGGACCTGGGCGTTCACGCCCACGGTGCGGATGGCCTCGACGGTGCCCGGGATCACGATGGTCCGGGCGATGCGCCCGAGGGCGGCCGTATCCGTCTCCACGGGAACGGCCCGGGCTCCCCGGAATCCACCCGGCGCGCCGCCGGCGGCGTCGGCCTCACCCCCACACCCCCACAGGAGGAGCGCGGAGGCGAGCGCCATCCCCAAGAGGGCCGTACGGCGCAGGGCCACGCTCCCACGGATGCCACGGGACAGGGTGGGGGAGCGCTCGTGGTTCTGCATCAGGAGTCCATTTCGTAGAGGGAGCGGCCCAGCACGGCCTCGAGCTGCGCCAGGGCGATTCCGAGGTTCTGCCGTTCCAGCACCCACGCGTTCTCCGCGTCGGCCAGGGCCACCTGGGAGGTCTGGAGGTCCAGGATGGTGGCGACCCCGAGCTGGTAGCGCTCCTCCTGTACCCGCAAGTCCTCCCGGGCGAGCCCGAGCCCCCGCTCGGCGATGGCGACGCGGCGCTCGGCGGCCCCGATCTGGCTCACCGCGTCCTCCACATCGACCCGGGCGGCGATGACGGCGTCCTGGTACCGGGCCTCGGCCAGTCGTTCCTGGGCCTGATTCCGGGAGAGGGCCGCCTCACGGCTGAAGCCGTCGAAGACCGGAATGGAGGCGGTGACCCGGAGGTTCCAGCTCCGATCGGTGGGTGGGAAGTCGAAGGCGAACCAGTCGAGTCCTCCGCTCACCCGGAGCGACGGCGCGTACCGGGTCAGCGTCCCCCACTTCTGGGCGGAGCGGTCCCGGAGCTGTGCTTGCGCGAGACGCACCGGCGGCGCCTCACCTTCGGCGATGCGGACCAGGGAGGGAAGGGGTGGGAGAGCCGGAGCCGTTTCCGGGAGCGCGTCCGCGGTGACGCCCACGGCGCCGGCCACGCCCACCTGCCGGCCCAGTCGAAGGGAGCTTCCGCGGAGGGCCGCCTCGGCGTCCACCAGCGCCAGCTCGGCGTTGCCCACCTCCAGCTCGGCACGAAGCACGTCGGAGCGCGTCACCGTTCCCACCTCGAGGCGGACCTCGGCGAACTCGAGCTGGGCCCGCGCCCGGTCCAGACGCTGTCGGGCCACCTGGGTGAGCTCGGCGGCGGCCGCAACGTCGTAGAAGATCTGCGTCGTGGTGAGCGCCACCGCGAAGTCCTGGTCCCGCTCGCCGGCGATGGCGGCGTCGAGGCGGGCGCGGGCGGCCCGATTGGTGGCGAGGCGCCGCCCGAAGGAGAAGATCTCGTAGCTCGCCGTGGCCTGGGCCGAGTAGCTCTCGGAGACGAGGCGGCCGGTGGCCTGATCGAAGCGGTCGTTGCTCGACGTGGCGAAGGTGGAGCCCAGGTTGATGCTCGGGAGCAAATCCCCCCGGGCCTCCATCAATCCCGCGGATGCGTCGTCCGTGGCCACCCGCGCGCCCACCGCTGCAGGCGCGAACCTAAGGGCGCGGTCGATGGCCTCCGGGAGGGTGAGCACCTCCGCGGGGGCCTCGGAGGCCGCCTGGGCCAGGACGGGCGAGGCGTCGGTCGCCCACAGCAGAGCCAGCGTGAGGGCCGGGAGGAGGGCGACGGACGTCGTCGTTGCGGGGCGGGGGAGGTGCATGACCGACTCGGCAGGGGAGAGAGTCGGGCTCGTGTCACCCGATCCGTCCATGAACGTAAAACGGACGTATAGCTTTTGTCCAGCTTTGGTTCGGCCACCCAGGGCTCGTCCTTCCGGACCGCCTGGTGTTCAGCCCGTCGGGCGGAACACGATCTCGCCGCCACCATGGTTCTTCAGCATGGCCAGCACCGGCGTCTGCACCGGAAAGTCCGTCTCTGCGGCCCTTCGGAGGTGGCTGTAGAGCTCGACACTCGTGAAGTAGCCACCGGGGTCCTGGGCGCCCTCCAGCAAGCGGGCCTTGAGCGCGGTGGCGAAGGGGGAATGGCCTCCCTCCGGACCGTCCAGGACCTTCTGGCCGGCGGTGCCGGCCGTGACCGCGAGTCGCGCATACGCCGAGTCGGGGCGCCCGCTGGCTCCGCCGCCGAGCTTCAGCATCATCCCGGAAAAGCACGAATCGAACACGAACAACAGGTGGCGGGCGTCCAGCGCGGCGCTCCATTCGGCCAGGTGGGCCATGCTGATCAACCGGGAGAGCTGCACCTCGGGAGCCCCGTCGGGGCCGTTGGCGTCCACCGGCGCGATGTACCCGGCCTCCTCGTTGCCGAAGGTGAACGACTGGGTGTGCCCGTGGCCTGCGAAGTACACGACGACCAGGTCCTCCCGCCCCACCACCGGGCGGAGCTCGTCGAGGACGGTCGAACCGATGCGCTGCTTCGTGGCCTCGGGGCCCGACAGGAGACGGCTCTGGAAGCCGTAGTGCTCGCCGAGCACACGGGCCACCTCCTGCGCGTCCCGGACGGCATTCTTCAGGGGGGTCCACGGGCCCTCGCCCGGGTAGGTGTCGATGCCGATGGCCAGGCAGTGGCGGGCCTCGTACTCCACCCGTCCCGGAGTCACCGATCGGATGGAGACCAGCGTGCTGTCCCGGGTGGCTCCGTTCCCGGTGCTCGGAGGCGTGGCCTCCTCGGCTTCCTGGCGTTCGGCGGCGGCGGTGGCGGTGGCAGGCTCGGCCGGGACCGCCGGGGACGCCTGCCGTGCCGACTCGACCAACCCCTTGCCCGCGCTTCGCCCCTCCTCGGACAGGTCGAGGATGACCACAGGATGTCCGGTCGCCCTCCAGGCCTCGACCGCATGCCCGGTGCCGCCGGGCCCGCGGCTCGGCTCACCGTCCCACAGGGCGAGAAGCGTGGGTTCGGATCCGAACGGTCGGGCGAAGTCGATGGCGGCCCGACGGACGGCGTCGTTGCAGGCGGCGAAGGCGGCGGGGAGCTCGGCGCCGGGGGGAACGTCGGGTCGGAGTTCGACGGTCCGGACGCGTGGGTGGGCGAGAACCCGACGGAACTGGGGCTCCCAGTCCCCCACGGAGGTCTCGACGAATGCGTCGGCGGGGAAGGGGAGGAAGACCCGCGCGGAGCCGTTCCGGTTCAGCACCTCCTCCAGGAAGAGCAGGTCGCCTCCGCGGGCCGCCGACGAGAAGGCGAAGCCCACGTCGAGCGCCTGGATGCGTTCCCGGATCGTGACCCGGACGTCTTCCTCCAGATCCGCCGGGAAACGTTCCGGCTCGTCGGGACCGTCCAGGCGATGTCCCGTGAAAGCCGCGACCGAGCGAATGGTGAACACGTCGTCGAGGGCGTCCTCGGGATGCCCGACCAGCCCCACGAGGATGCGTGCCTGGTCGCGCATGGTCGCAATGGCCACCACGGCCTTCGGATCGGCGGCCACGGCGCGTCGATACCACCGTCGCGCTTCATCGAGGTCACCCAGGATGAGGTGGGCTTCCCCACGCGTCGCGTACGTCCAGCGATCCACGTTCTCGCACGGCGCCGCATCGAGCGCGGCCAGCACCTCGGCAGCGATCGCCTGGCCCTCTTCGGGTCCTTCGAGTTCCAGCGCGAGGGCGGCGGCGTTGATGCCCGGGTACGTGTCCCGCACCCGCCATGCCCGTCGGTACAGGTCCAGCGCCTGCTGCAGCGCGTCGCGGTCCCCGGCGGTCCGTCCGAATCGCTTGTGCCGGCCCGCAAGGAGACCCATGGTCTCGCCGTCGGAGGCCCCCTGGCGATGGAGTCGCTGCAGGATCTCCAGTGCGGTCTCGGCGTCGCCCGGACCGCTGCGTTTGTCGAGGGCGAGCGCCCGAAGCCCGTCGGCGCGGACACCGCGCACCCCGTCGCTCTCGTCGCCCAGGATCACGAGGGCGTCGTCCAGGTGGGCCATGCGGATCAGGTGCTCCGCCGTGCGCGCCCGAGCCTCGTCCGTGTCCTCGCCCCGGGCTTCGAACTCCTCCCAGACATCCAGGAGTGCCTCGGGCCCTATGGAGGCCGCGGCCTCCAGGCGGGGAAATCCACCGCTGTCATACATGGTCGATCACCGTCCGTTCGTGGATCATGTCAGCCAGGTCAGCACCCGCTCGACGGCACGGGCGTTTCGGAAGTAGTCGCTGTGTCCCACCCCGTCGGCCTCTCCGAAGAGCAGCACGGCGTCGTCTGCCAGGGGGAACGGGCGGGTTCCGGGGCCCCGCCACACGCTGTCGGCGGGAACGACCAGGTCGTTGGCCAGCCCCGGGAACACCTGGGAGGCCAGTGGTGCCATGAACGCCTTGAGGCCCAACTCCGTCGGCGTGTAGTCCGAGGCCAGGGCGAACCAGTCCGGAGCCTCCGCGACGGCTCCGCCCTCGAACTCGACGTCGCTGTCGGGCACCATGGCCGTGAGCCCCCGGAGCCCGTCGACCATGCCCAGAACCACGTCCTGGACCACCGCCAGCAGGCCTTCCATGGCGTCCGTCACCCCGTTGTCGGGGAAGAAGGTGAGAAGGTTCGCGTAGACGTCCAGAAGCCGGTTGATGTGCGCGGGACTGGCCAGGGGCGTCCCGCCGTTCGGCGCGCCGGCGAACACGACGCGGCGCACCCGGAGCCGCGGGTCGCCCCGGCCCGCCAGGCGCCGCGCCACCAGCCCGCCCCGGGAGTGGGCCACCACGTCCAGGTCGAGGTGGACGTCGGAGGGGAGCAGCTCCAGGAGACGGTCCACATTCTCGGCGGGCGTCCGCGAGAGTGTGGGATGGTCCAGCGCGAAGACCCGGCCCTCGTAGCGGCCGTGAAGCGTCGCCACCGCGTCGGCCGCCATCCCACCGAAGGCCTGGTCCGCACGACTGAAGGTGCCATGGAGCAGCAGCAGCGACCGCCCTCCCCCCAGGTGGTGCCACGCCTGGGCGTCTGCAGCATCGAGGTCGGGCACGTCGCTCCGGTCGTAGTCCTCTGGACCCCACCGACGCAGTCGGTCGGGGACCTTGTTGCGCTCCCAGATCCCGGCCAGGGTCTGGCCGGCGGCCCCCAGGGCGGCCTCTCCGGCATGGAAGACCAGCACCTTGACGAAGGTTCGGCCCAACGCTCCTGCCAGCCCCCGGGTACGGGGCCCTTCCGGCGCCGGGGAAGGGGCCGCCGGGATCGTGTAGGCGAGGCGTCCCGCATCCCCTCCCCGGCCCCTCCGCGCCGGCGACTCGACCGGCGTTCCGAAGTGGAACCGGAGCACGCCCGCCTCGTCGGCGCTGAGCAGGACCTGACCCCATCCGGGGCCCGGCGCGTCCACCTCGAGACGGTGCCCTCGAGCAGCGCTCCGGGTGCCGGGCGAGGGCGTCGCGTCGATCTCGAAGGTGGCCGACGTCTCCATGCCGGCGGCGGCAAGAGCCCGGTCCAGGGGTGCGGCGGCCTGGCTGGCCACCACCCGGCGGTCGTCGGGTCCGTGCACCTCCACGGATCCGGTGACGCCCTCCGACACCAGGGTGGCGCCGCCGAGGTCCATCGGGTCGTCGCCCCAGGGGATCGTCCGTGC
>CAKZOQ010000033.1 GCA_937136445.1 uncultured Gemmatimonadota bacterium | reverse complement strand
TCCATGTCGGCCACCATGGCCTGGGCGATGGCCCCCTCGTAGAAGGCGGCCCGCCCGTCCTGGGCCAGCATCTCCAGCACCCCCGCCAGATCGGGCTGCACCAGCCGCCGGCCGGGTCCCACCCCCCCGAAGGTCCGTGCCACCTCGGAGTCGGGCCCGGCCTCCTCCACGACGTCCGCCAGGCGGGTGGCCTCCGCCGGCGTGAGCTCCAGACCCTCGGCAGCCCACGTACGGGCCGGCTCCAGGACGGTGGCGAGCGACAGGCTGCCGTGCTCCTCCAGCACGCGGGTGAGGGCGGCGACGGTTCCCGGGATGGCCACCGCCGGGAGGCCGACCTCGGCGACGGCGTCCGGGTCGGTGGCCGCCACGAAGCCGGCGGGCACCTGGGTGGTCCCGTCCACGGCGTGGACCCTCCCGTCGGCGTGGCGCAGGAGGAGCTGGGTCCGTCCCCCGAGACCGGACTGGGTGGGCTCCGCCACTGCCAGCGCGAAGGCCGCCGCCACCGCGGCGTCCACCGCATTCCCGCCCACCGCCAACATCCTCCGCCCCGCCTCGGTGGCGTGGGGCGATCCGGTGACGACCATGCCTCGGGGAGAGCGGGCGGTGGTCCCGTGGGATGGGAGGGCGGGGAGCCCCGCCACCTCCGCCGGCGTGGTCTCCGGGCCATCAGCGGACGGCTCGTCGCCGCCGCACCCGGAGAGCAGGACGAGCATCAGGCCCATCACGACGTCCAGCGCCCCTCGGTTCACGCCTCCTCCTCCAGGAAGATCCGCGCATCCACCGCCCGAGCTCCGTCGGGGTAGACGAAGAGCGGGTTGATCTCCACCTCGGCCAGCGCCGGGTGGGCCAGGAGGCACCGCGCCACCGCCTGGATCTCGTCGACGATCCTCTCCCGCGCCGCCGGGGGACGACCGCGAGCGCCCTCGAGGAGCGGACGGATGCGGAGCTCGTCCAGCATGGTCTCGATGTCGGCCCGGGTCACCGGGAGGACCCGATGGGTGACGTCCGCCAGGATCTCCACCCAGATGCCCCCGGCGCCCACCGTCAGGACCGGACCCAGGTCGGGGTCCCGCGAGGCTCCCACCAGGAGCTCGGCCAGCGGCGGCGGCATCATGGACGAGACCAGCACGCCGTCCACCGGATCGCCGCCCTCGCCCAGAAAGGCCCGAGCGGCCCCGGTGATCCGCCGGTAGGCCTCCACCGCCGCTTCGGGCCCCTCCACCCCCAGCGCCACGCCGCCGGCCTCGGTCTTATGGGGGATCCGGGACGAGACCACCTTGAGTGCCAGCGGACCGGTTCGCTGGGTCACGGCGTGCCGCACCGCCTCCTCGTCCAGGCAGAGGACCGCCGGCGGCAGGGTGGCGCCGGCGGCAGCCAGGAGCTCCCGGGCCTCGGGCTCGGTGAGGGTGGTCCGGCCCTCGGTGCGGAGGGCCTCGACCCGCTCGGTGGCCGTCACCACCAGGCCGGAAGGTGGATCCTCCCGAGGGGGCGGCCAGGACGGGGCTGGCCCGTCGGGCCGTCGGCCCCTGCGCCACGCTTCCTCCAGGCAGCGACACGCCACCTCCAACGACTCCACCACCGGGACCCGCGCCTCCCGGAGTCGGTCCAACGACGGGCTCGCCGCCCCGGCGTACATGGAGTGGACCACCAGGGGCTTGCTCACGTCCCGCATGAGGTCGGCCATGGCCTCCGCGGCGGCACGCTCCCCGGGAGTGAGCTCCTCGGAGAAGCGGAGGCCGTACCCGCCGAAGAGTCCCACCAGAACCACCCCTCCTACCTCAGGGTCGTCGGCCAGGATCGCCAGCGCGCGCAGGAAGACCTCCGGATCCGCGTCGGCGGCCCCGGCCAGGTCCACCGGATTCCCCACCGCCGCCGCGGAGCCGAGGAGCGCCCGGAGGCCGTCCCGGGTCGCTGCTCCGGGCCGGGCCAGCAGGACCCCTGCCTCCTCGAAGCGATCGGCGGCCAGCGTGCCCTGCCCACCCCCGTCGGAGAGGATGGCCACCCCTCGCCCGGCTTCCACCGGGGGCTGGTGGGCCAGCATCTCCGCCAGGTGGAGGAGCTCATCCGTCCGTACCACCTCCACGATCCCCGCCTGCCGGAAGCCGGCTTGCAAGCGCTCGTACTCGCCAGCGACGGCGCCGGTGTGGGATCGCGCCGCCTCCTTCCCGGCGCCGGACCGCCCCCCCTTCACCACCAGGACAGGCGTCGTGGAGCTCACCCGGGCTGCCACCTCCAGGAAGGCCCGGCCGTCATGGAAGGCCTCGACGTAGACCACCACCGCCCGGGTCGCGTCGTCGTCGCCCAGGAAGTCCAGGTATTCGGCGAAGCCCAGGTCCGCCTGGTTCCCCACCCCGATGGCCAGCGCGATGCCGTCGGCGGAGCGACGGGTAACCTCGTTCATGAGGGCCAGGGCCATGTTGCCCGACTGGACCAGCAGGGAGAGGGAGCCCGGCCGGACGCCCCGGGCGCCGATGAGGTTGAGCCCCATGGGGAGGTTGAGGATGCCCGAGGTGTTGGGGCCCACCAGCCGCACCCCGCCGGCGCGAGCCGCCGCCAGCGTCCGTGCTTCGAGGTCCATGCCCTCGGGTCCCGCCTCCCGGAAGCCGACCGCGAGGATCACCGCACCGGCCACGCCCTTTCGGCCGCAGGCCGCCACCACCTCCGGCGCCGTGGCGGCAGGGGTGCAGACCAGCGCCAGATCCGGCGTTCCTGGAAGCTCCTCGAGGCTGGCGTGCACCGGCAGGCCCCGGATGGCCCCGCCACGAGGGTTCACCGGGAACACCTCGCCGGCGTACCCCGCCTCCTCCAGCGCCACCAGGACCTGATGGCCGCGCTTGGTGGGGTCCGAAGACGCCCCGACGACCGCCACCGACGCCGGACGAAGGACCCGGTGGAGGCCGTGGTCAGCGAGGTCGCTCCGCGGGTCCTTCGACGGGTTGCTCACTCGCCGGTGAAGCGGGGAGGCCGCCCCTCGTGGAAGGCGTCCACTCCCTCCTGCCAGTCCCGGGTGCCGAAGACGTCGCGGAGGGCCCGGGCCTCCAGCTCCAGGGCCCGGCTCCGTGACATCGTCCCGGCGGGGCCCACCAGCCGCTTCGCCCAGGCCAGCGACCGGGGCGCCCGCTGGGCCAGCCGGTGGGCCAGGGCCAGCGCGGCGGGCAGGACCTCGTCGGTGGGCAGCGCCTTCCACGCCACGCCCCACTCCGCCGCCTCCCTGCCCCGGAAGAAGTCGCCCAGGTAGAGGAGCTCCCGGGCCTTCAACGCCCCGACCCGCTCCGCCAGGGTGTAGACCGTGCCTCCCCCCACGAAGGTACCCAGCGCCAGTTCAGGGAAGCGCAGCTTGGCCTCCTCACCCACCACCATGAAGTCGGCGGAGAGGGCCAGCTCCAGCCCCGCGCCCACCGCATGCCCGTGGGCCGCCGCCACCACCGGGACCGGGCCGGTCTGCATGCGGCGATTCACCCGCTGCGCGAGCTCCACGTAGCGTCGGCGCCGGGCGCCGCTGGGTGCCCCCTCGCCGTGGGCCTTCAGGTCGGCGCCCACGCAGAAGGCTCGGCCGGCGCCGGTGACCACCAGGCAACGCACCTCGGGGTCCGAGGCGGCCTCGGCCAGCACCCGGTCCAGCGACTCGTACATGGGGAGGCTGACGGCGTTGAGCCGATCCGGACGGTTCAGGGTGAGGACCCGTAGGGCGCCGTCGGAGCGCACCAGGACGGGCTCCGAGCCAGCGGGGGGCGAGGGGTCGTCGTCGGACATGGGGGCGAGGGTCGGGGTAGGAGTCGAAACGGGCAGCGGGGTTCGCCTCGGGGACAGGGGCAGATATACATGCCGGCCCCGCCGACCGCACCCGGGTGGACCGTCCCCATGGCCCATGTCGCTGCCCGTCGGGCCATCCATCCTCGTTCCACCCGCCCTCACCGCACCGAAGCCGATGAACGACTCTCAGGAGTTGGACCGAGCCCTCCGGGGGATCGACGGGCGGGGCTACGGCGCCTACAAGGCCATCAAGGGAACGTGGACGTTCCCGGGCTTCGTCCTCCATGTCGACTGGGTGCAGGGCGACCCCTACGCCGCCCCCTCCCCCCTACGGGTCGTCCTGGAGCCCGACCAGGCCGGGCTGCCCGCCGCAGCCGTTCGGAGCCGGGCTCGGACTCTGGGGACCGCCGCCTGGCTCGCTCGACGCTTCCAGGCCGCCACCGACGGCCTTCCCCACCGGAAGGGGAGCGGGAACAGTGGGCGCATCCGCATCGACGCGCCCGGTCAGGAAGTCCTCCCCCAGACCGCGGTCCTGGTCTCCGACGAAGGCCGGGTGGAAGCTCGTTTCGGTCTGGGGCTTCCCGCCCGAGGTCGGAGGGTCCTGGGCGACGTGGCCCGCGCCCTCCTCCTGGACGACCTCCCGGCCCTGGTGCGCACCGCCCTCCTCGGCCGGGAGCTGGCCCACGAGGACGCCGAGGAGCTGGAGCGCCACGCCGCCGCCAACGAAGACGCCGAGCACCTCCGCGGCCTGCTCACGGAGCACGGCCTCCTCGCGTTCGTCGCCGACGGGGCCCGGCTCCCCCGCCGGAGTGGGGTGGACGACCGGCCCCTGGAGGGCCAGGTCGTGCCGTTTCGCTCCCCGGACTCCCTCCGGGTGGAGGTGGAGCTGCCCAACGCCGGTACCGTCCGCGGGATGGGCGTCCCCGAAGGCATCACCCTCATCGTGGGCGGGGGCTTCCACGGCAAGAGCACCCTCCTCCGGGCGCTGGAGGCCGGCGTCTGGAACCACCGACCCGGCGACGGACGGGAGCAGGTGGTCACCCGGACGGACGCGGTGAAGATCCGCGCCGAGGACGGCCGATCCGTCTCCGGAGTGGACATCTCCCCCTTCATCGACGGGCTGCCTCTCGGCGTGGACACCCGGAGCTTCTCCACCCCCAACGCCTCGGGCTCCACCAGCCAGGCCGCTGCCATCGTGGAGGCGCTGGAGGCCGGCGCGGGGGCGCTTCTGGTGGACGAGGACACCAGCGCCACCAACTTCATGATCCGGGACCGCCGGATGCAGGCGCTGGTGCCTGGCGAGGCCGAGCCCATCACCCCGTTCATCGATCGGATCCGGGCCCTCCACGACGACCACGGGGTGAGCTCCGTCCTGGTCCTGGGCGGGAGCGGAGACTACCTGGAGGTCGCCGACATGGTGGTGGCCATGCGGGACTACCGACCCCGGGACATCACCGCGGAGGCGCGGGCCGTGGCGACGGAGCACCCCACCGGGCGCCTCACCGAGGAGACCCCGCCCTTCCGACCCCCGAGCCCCCGGGTCGTCCACCCGGCGTCGCTGGATCCCCGCCGAGGCAAGCGCCCGGTGTACGTGCGGGTCCCCGACGAGCGGACCCTCCGCTTCGGCCGGGAGGAGGTGGACCTGGTGGCCGTGAAGCCCCTTCTGTCCCGGGCGCAGATCCACGCCCTGGGCCGGGCGCTGGCCTTCGCCAGCGAAACCGTGCTGGACGAAGCCCGTACCATGGAAGAGATCCTGGAGGGAGTGGAGCGCGCCGTCGCCGGCGGCGGCCTCGACGCCCTCGATGCCCGCCGGCCCGGTGACCTCGCCGCCTTCCGACGCTTCGAGCTCGCCGCCGCCCTGAACCGCCTGCGAACGCTGCGCGTCGGGACCGACCCGGAC
The DNA here is from genome assembly GCA_937136445.1 of uncultured Gemmatimonadota bacterium. GTDB lineage: Bacteria > Gemmatimonadota > Gemmatimonadetes > Longimicrobiales > Gaopeijiaceae > JAJCZZ01. The sequence goes on along the minus strand of CAKZOQ010000033.1, from coordinate 246 downwards.
GCCCCGCCTCCCCCGGAGGACCCCTCATGAGCTTGCCCGCCTTCCGCGCCTCCACGCCCGGCCGTGCCTCCGCGTCCGTGGACCCGCCGGCGATCTCGACGCACCTGCGCCGATGGCTGCTTCCGGCCACCGTGGCGGCGCTTCTGGCCCTCGCCTTGCCAGGCGACTCCCCGGCCCAGGAGATGCCGGCGGGCGTCCAGGAGGTCACCTCGGTGGAGGGGATCACCGAGTACCGGCTGGACAACG
>CAKZOQ010000032.1 GCA_937136445.1 uncultured Gemmatimonadota bacterium | reverse complement strand
GGAGCGCCTCGATCCCACGGAGGGCTGACCGCGACCCCCCCGGTCCCCTCGCCTACGTCACCCCTGGGCGTCGGGGCGCTCCGCCAGCGCTACCGTGAAGAGCCCGCCCAGCGCCGCTTCCCGGTGTCGGAGTTCCAGGCCGCCGGCCTCCAGGATGGGCCGCAGCCGCCGGGTCAGGTCCGTGGCCAGGAGGTTCGCCGGCAGGTTCAGAATCCTACGCAGGAGCGAGGGCTCCTGGCCCTCCGGCACGAACTTGTCGAAGATCGACGCCGTCCCGCCCGGCCTCAGGACCCGCGCCACCTCCCGGGCACAGGCGTCGGGGTCGGGGAGGACCGCAAGGACCAGGTGGAGGGCCACATGGTCCACCGAGGCGTCGGGTAGCTCCAACGCCTCCCCGTCCATGACCCGAGCCTCCACGGACCGGCCCAGGGCGTCGGCCCGCTTCCGGATCCGCGCCACCATGGCTGGCGACAGGTCGGTGGCCACCACCTCGACGCCCTCGGGCACATGGGGGAGGTCCAGCCCCGTCCCCGCGCCCACGATGAGGAGCCGGCTGCCGGGCTTCGCTGCAAGGAGCTCGAAGGCCCTCGTCCGAGCCGCCCGGAAGCCAGCGGCCTGAAGGGGGGCCACCAGGGCGTCGTAGAGGGGAGCCATGGCACCGTAGCGGAGCCGATTCCAGGCGGTGGTGTTGGGATTCACCAGATCTCGGGGCGGGGCCTCGGAAGGCCCCGCCCCGGAGTGTCCGCCACCTGGGTCGCGGGGTGGATCAGCCGGTGGTCTTGGGCAGACCGTTGGGGTTGGTGTCCACCTCGTCGGAGCCCACGGGGAAGCACATGCTCCGTCCCGCCATGTCCTCCATGGGCGTCGTGCCAGGCCGGCCGTCCTCCGCCCACCGCCGCAGGTCTGCGAGACGGCGGCCGTCGAGGTACAGCTCCATGCGCCGCTCCTGCTTCAAGGCGGTCCACGCCTCGTCGGCGGTGGCTGCCGTCCAGGGCTCCAGAGCCTCCCCGGTCACGTCGGAGACGAACCGGGTCCGCACCTCGTTGATGAGCTCCATGGCGCCGTCGATGTTGCCGGGGTCGCTGGCAAGCATGGCCTCCGCCCGCACCAGGAGCATCTCCCAACCGGAGGCCACGGTGTGGGGACTCAGCCGGTCCTCGAACCGCAGCGAGACGTAGAAGGGGAGGTTGTCCACCATGGTGATGGGGTCCGACGGGTTGGTGCGCCATGCGGCCCGCGGATCTCCGGTCTCGGTGTAGTACTCCTCCTGGAAGGTGCCCCACACGGTCCACTCCCGCCACGGGTCCGCCTCCTGTCGGAAGGCGACCTCGTTTCCGTCGTCGAACTCGATCTGGTCGTAGAAGAGCTGGAAGACGGCGTCGGTGTCCACCGCCTCGGCGTCCTGCATGGCGCCGGACCAGTCGCCGAGGTTCAGCCGAGCATCGGCGCGACCCATCCGGGCCGCATCCACCAGGCCCGCTTCTCCGATGGCCTGAGCCGCGGCAAGGGCCTCGGTGAAGGCCGCTTCCGCCCGCTCGAAGTAGACGGCGTGATCGCCGGCCGGTCCGCCGTCGATGGTGGAGATGCAGTGGTTGTGTCCCAGGAGGCGGTTGGTGAAGCCCACATGGAGCAGGAGCTCGGCCTCCACCACCGCCGCATCTCCCTCCACTCCGTTCTCCCGCAGTCGCTCGACCCCGTCCTCGGCCATCCAGCGCGCCTCGTTCGGGAGGTTCCAGTTCTCGTTGCTGTTGTCGGAGGTCAGGATGCCCTGGGTGAACTGGGTGTCGAAGAGTCCTCCGGGCATGGCCTCCTGCACGATCATGGCGTTGTCCAGGGCCAACCGCGTGAAGGCGTAGGCGTGGGCCCGCTTCACGCCCTGGAGGATGGCCGGCCACGCACCGGACTCGTTGAGGAAGTCGTCCTGCACCGGGCCGGGGTTCACGACGTCGAGGTCGCACCCCGTGCTCAGCGGAAGTGAGGACAGGAGGAGCGCGGCCGCCACCCGCAGCCCCGACGCTCTGCGTTGGGTCGTCATGGTTCTCTCCGGTTGCGGTTCATCTCGTCTTCGGGGGTCATCAGAAGGAAATCCTGAGGGAGGCCAGGAAGGTGGCCGGTGGCGGTGGATGCTCCCAGATCTCCCGGGTGATTCCCGAACTCATGCCCTCATTCCCCGCCATCTCCGGATCCATGGCCAGGAAGTCGTCGTTGACCCACGTCCAGAAGTTCTTCACCGAAGCGGTGAAGGTGGCGTTGGTGGCGCCGGGGATCCGGACGGGCACCGGCAGGGCCAGCGTCACGTCCCGGATGCGGAAGAAGTCGTTGGGATAGACCAGCTCCGTGTTGAAGTCCCCGGTGCACATGTACCGATCCAGGGCCGTGAGCTGGTCGCGGCCCGTCTCGCGGATGGGGAAGGCGGCATCGCAGAGAGGGGTCACCTGACCCCGCACCGCCGACGAGGAGGTCTGCCGGTCGAAGATGTAGTGTCCGCCCTGGTACTCGGCTCGGCCGCTCAGCGAGATGCCGTTGCCGAAGGTGAAGGACATGCTGGGCGTGACCGTCAGGGTGGGCTGGTTCGGGCCCCAGAGGTAGTCCTGCTCGATGTTGGGCTCGGCCAGCGCATTGGGGTTGGTCAACCGGTCGTAGCGGACGGTCGGGACCGGTTGGCCCTCCTCGATCCATCCCCCCCCGGAGGCGCCGAAGGGTGCCGCCCCACCCAGATCCTTCACCTCGCTGTTGTTGGTGTAGACGTTCAGGCCCAGGTCCCAGGTGAGGGCGGAGTTGCGGATGACGCTCCCGTTGACCGCCACCTCGATCCCCGAGTTGCCGATGACGCCTACATTCTGGAGCTGACCTCCCAGAAAGCCGCTGGACGGCACCTGCTGTACCTCGATGAGGGCGTCGCGCGTCTCCTGGTTGTAGTAGGTGAAGTCCACCGAGAGGCGGTCGTCGAAGAAGGTGGCGTCGAAGCCACCCTCGATCTCCACCGTCCGCTCGGGACCCAGGTCGGCGTTGCCCAGGTTGAGGGGCTCGAAGCCGGTGGCACCGAGCCACGACACCGGATTCCAGGTCCGGACGGCGTCGAAGGCCCCTGGAGCCCGGCCGGCATGGCCGTAGGCCAGCCGCATCTTCACCTCGCCCAGCGACTCGGGCCAGAAGCCCTCGTCCGAGGCCACCCAGGAGAAGGTGGCCCGGGGATAGGGCTGAAGGCCGAATCCACTCCCGAAGGCGGAGTTCCCGTCCACCCGGAGGGCCACGGTGAGGAAGTACCGGTCCGAGAGGTCGAAGAGGGCCTGCCCGAAGACGCCGGCGTTCACCACCCGGCTCCGGGACTCCGTACCCAGGAAGGTGGCGGCGCTGCTCACCACCGGGTCACCGGGACCCGGGAGGATGCGGCCGGAGGCGCCGACGTCGTACTCCCGGTTCACTACGCCCTGACCACCCCAGGAGAGGCTGGTCCGGAGGGCGTCCGTGAGGGGGAGGTCGTAGGAGCCCACGTAGTCCGCCGTGAGCTGCTCCGCTGTCCAGTTCCGGTCCGAGACCGACCCGTTGGGGTCGTTCACGAAGCCGAAGGGGCGGATGTTGCGCATGTCGCTGTTGATGCGGTCCAGCCCGATGGTCAGTCGGTTGGTGAACCGCGGCATGGGCGAGTAGGTGGCCGTGAAGCCCGTCACCACCCGGTTCACCTCCGTGTCGATCTGGTACTCGAGGAGCCGGGAGATGACCTCGGCGTCCGCCGAGCCGACGTAGGTCGCGTGACGCCCGTCTGCCGGAGACCGCTTGTAGCCGTTGTGGGAGATGCTGTAGGGGCTCGAGCCGCTGGGAGAGTTGGACACGTCCTGACGGGAGATGGCCGTGTTCCACTGGAGTTCGAGGTTGTCGACGGGTCGGAAGCTGAAGTTCCCCCGCACGCTGTACTTCTGCTCTTCGTCGTTGGGGAGGATCCCCTCCCCGTCGGTGAGGCCCCCGGAGATGTAGTAGCTCAGCGACGGTCCCCCACCCCGGACCGAGAGGGAGTACCGTTGCTGGTGCCCGTTGCGGAGCCACGGGTCGAGGCGCATGAAGGGTGCGTTCGGTGGTCCGAACTCCTCCACCCAGTTCACTCCCTGCTCGAGCTGGGCGCTCCACCGCGCCGGGCCCGCTCCCCCGCGCTTGGTGAAGATCTGGATGACCCCGCCGGCGGCTTCCGTTCCGTAGAGCGCCGTGGCCGCCGGTCCCTTCACGATCTCGATGCGCTCGATGTCGGAGGGGTTGATGTCGTTGAGGGGCCCGATGACGTCCTTGGGACCGAAGGCGACATGTTGGCCCACGGCGTGGTTCAACGCCAACCCTTCACTGCGGATGCGGACCCCGTCCAGGTAGATGAGGGGCTCGTTGGACATGGCTACGCTCACGTTGCCGCGGAGCCGGATCTGGGAGCCCGACCCCGCCATTCCCGAGCTCCGGAGGGAGGTCATTCCCGGAGCCTGGGCGGCCAGCGCCTGGTCCACGGAGGTGATGGCCTCCGGCGAATCGGAAAGGTCGATCTGCGCCATGGCCGAACCCACCTCCCGTCGGCGAGCGGCTCCGGCGGTGCCGGTCACCACCAGCTCGTCCAGGCCCAGCGCCTCGGGCTCTAGGGAGAAGTCCACGGAGACCGACCCGCCGTCGGGGACGGTGACCTCGCGGTCGGAGGTGGTGAGACCGATGCGCTCGGCACGGAGGGTGTGGGTGCCCACCGGAACGTTCACCAGGAGATACCGGCCGTCCTGCCGGGTCAGCACCCCTACGCCGGCGTTGGGGATGTGGATCTGCACCTCGGCCAGTGGGCGGCCGGTGGTGGCGTCGGTGACCAGGCCGGTGACCTGACCGGTCTGGCCGGCGAGTGCTCCTGGCAGCACCAGGATCAGCGCGAGGGCCAGGGCTCCGAGGATGGGGCCGGCCCGACGGGGTGGGGGCGTTCGTAGACTGCTCAGAACGAAGGATTGCACATGGACCTCCACGTCAGGAAAGAGAGCGACGCGTGCGAACACCAGGGGACGCACTGCGGGGGGGCTGAGTGGTGGGACAACTCCACGACGACGCGCCCGGCGGAACGGGCGCGAGATGGGCATCCTGCCGACCTGTGGCAGGCTCTGTGTCTATGGGTGCTCAGGCCGGAAAGGCCTGCTGTCATCGTGTCCCGAAGCGACCGGGAAGCCCCCGGCGTGGAACGACCGGGATGCTGATCCTACGGAGGCCATCCTAGAGTTGGCGTGCGAGGAAAGTCAAGGAATCCTCCACCCCGTGCGGTGGGGGGTCGGCGGCGGGGGGCGCGCCCGGTTCGCGGAAGACCCCGTACCCCCCCATATTGGCCGTCTGATCCGCGCACCTTCACCCGGAGACCTCATGCGTCGTGCGCTGCTCCTCTCGCTCCTGGTCGCGACGGCGGGGTGCCACCGCTACACACCCATTCCCATGGGTCAGGTGGAGCCTGAGATGACCGTGCGGGCGCGGCTGGCGGACCGCCCCACCTCCCCACCCATGGAAGGGGCCGTGGTGGAGCTCGTGGACGGCCCCGCCGGCTTCGTGCTCCAGCCGGAGTTCCGTCCGGGGGAGTCCGGGGAGCCCGTCCGGGTCCTGGCGCCCAACCTGGCCAGTCTGGAGCGACGGGAGCTGGACGGCACCCGGACCGGACTCCTGATCGCCGGGACGATCCTGGCCGGCGTCGGAACCATCCTCCTCATCGATGGCAATCCTTTCTCGGAGGGATCCCGTCCCGGCGGAGGCGAGGTCTTCATTCGCCTCCCCCTCCTGGGTCACTGAGGGCGTCCGAGCCTAGCAGGACACGCAGTTGTGGTTGTTGTCCGAGCCCAGGCTCTCCAGCAGCGCCACCACCTCCGGGAAGACCGTCACCCGCTGTACGGGTCCGTTGGCCATGTCGGCGGTGGTCTGGCCCTTCCGGGTGAGGGCGGTGACGTCGGCGCCCTGATCCACCAGGTAGTGGATGAGCTCGACGTCGCCTCGGGCGGCGGCGTTGTGCAGCGGCGTGAAGCCGTTGTAGTCCCGGGCGTTCACATCGGCTCCCAGCTCCTCCACCAGGTACTTCACCGAGGGGATCCATCCACTGGGGGCGTGGCGGTGGGCATTGCCTGCCAGACCCAGACCGTATCCCACGCCGGAGGCGGCGTGCACCGGATAGACGCCCGGCCCACCCACGGGGATGGGCTCGAGGCCGGAGGGATCCTCGTCGGGCTCCTCGGTGTCGTTCGCTCCATTCCCCGTGCTCTCCCGCCCTGGGGGGCGGTAGGTGGGGATGGTGGGGTCGGCGCCGTAGGCCACCAGGAGCTTCATGGCTTCCAGGTCGGTGCCGTAGGCGGCACGCCAGAAGGGCGTGGCGCCCCAGGTGTCCACCCCCAGCACGTTGTGGTTGAAGGAGGTGTACCAGAGGTGCCGCTCCAGGCGCACGTCGGGGTCGGCTCCGGCTTCCAGCAACGCCTCCATGAGCTCCAGGTAGGTGGTCTCCTCGCGTCGCTCCACCCGGGGCTGCGGATAGAAGGACTTGGGCACCCACTGCATGTGGATGGCAGCGTAGAGGGGGCTGTTGCCCGGGACGCTCCGCAGGTTCGGATCCGCGCCGGCCTCCAGGAGGTCCATGGCCAGGTCGAAGTTGCCGTTCAGCGTGGCCACCAGGAGAGCGGAACTCTCATCGCCCTCCGTCCGCTGGTCGATGGCGGCCCCGTGCTCCAGAAGGATCCGCACCGCCTCCCCATGGCCTTCCCGGGCGGCGTAGTGAAGGGCTGAGTGGCCGCCCTGGACGCCCACCAGCTCGTCGTAACTGAGGCGCTTCCGGTTGGCCGGTGCGTCCTCCTCGGCCTCGTCCCCGTCTTCGGCGATGGGCTCGCCCTCCGTCTCCCCAGGCGCAGCTCCGGAGAACTCCTCGGCGGTCTCACCCTCTCCGGGTGCCTCTTCCTCGTCCTCCTGGGCGTTGGTTCCGTCCACCATTCCGTACTCGTCGCGGGACTCGCCGTGGAGGTACTGCAGCCGCTCGGCGCGCTCCTGGGACGCTTCCTGGTCCGCCTTCGCCATCGCCGGATAGTCCACCGTTCGGGTCCGCGCCAGCGGGTCGGCTCCAGCCGCCAGGAGGGTTCGCAGCGCCTCGGTGCGTCCCCAGGCCGCCGCGAACATCAGCGGGGTCTGACCCGCCGAGGCCTCCCGGGCCTCCAGCTCCGCCCCGCGGTCCACCAGGACCCGGACGGTTTCGGCGTCGCCCGCCCCGGCGGCGAAGTGGAGGGCGGTCTCTCCAGTGGTGGTGCGGATTCCCACGTCCGCCCCCGACTCCAGGAGGCCGCGGACCACCTCGGCCTGTCCGGCGCGGGCCGCCACGTGGAGGGGGGTGAAGGCCCCGATGCGGGTCACCGCCTCGTGACTGGCTCCTGCGTAGAGGAGGACGGCGGCCATCTCCACGTCGCCCCGCTCAGCGGCCCAGTGGAGGGCGGTCATCCCGTCCCCCTGGGCAGCGTTCACGTCCGCTCCGGAGCGGAGGAGGGTCCGAACGGCGTCCAGGTCTCCGTTCATGGCCGAATCCGCCACGGGGGCGTCCGGCGGCGGCGCGGCTCCCAGGAGAGCCGCCAGGGCCAGGGCGCTGAGCAGTCGTCTCGGCATCGGTTTCATCATGGCGTCGGTCCTCCTACAGGTCGGTGGTGGAGGAGGGGGCGTAGAGCGGAAGGGCCCCGGTGGAGTCGCCGAAGGC
>CAKZOQ010000031.1 GCA_937136445.1 uncultured Gemmatimonadota bacterium | reverse complement strand
ACGCAGGGCAGGGGGTTGGTCCCGCTCACGAAGGGACAGCCCGCCACGGTGTGGGGGGCGACCTGGGTGACCACCGGCTGGCCGCCCACCTTGACGCGGGGGTTGGGCGCCGTGGCCTGGGCCTGGCCCCCGTGCATGCAGAGCACCGTGGCTCCCTGGTGAAGGATGAATCCCGGCATCGTGGTCTCCGTGGTCTCCGTTCGGAAGGGCTAGATGACGTCCAGGGCACCGTTGTTCACGGAGACCTGGGGTCCGGTGAGCGAGATCTTGGCCCCCATTCCGTTGTCGATTTCGACGCCGGCGGGGCTGAGGACGATCTTCTGGCCGGTGGAGGTCTCCAGGGTGATCCCACCCACCCCCGGCGTGTCGTCCAGGGTGATGGACTGACCCCCCTCGGTGACCACCATGACCTTCTTGTAGGGGGGCGCGATGAGGAGCGGTGGGACTTCCGCCGCCGATCCCCACCAGCACCCCGACCAGATGGGGTAGTCGGGGTCGCCGTGCTCGAACTCGATCCAGACCCCGGCATCCACCGTGGGCAGGGCGAAGAAGCCGGTCTGGTTCCCGCCGAAGGGGGCGCAGGGCATGGCCCAGCCGCTCTCCTGGTCCCCCAGGACGTCGGGGACCCGGGCCTTGATGCGGCCGGTCAGGAGGGGGTCCTGGATGTCGGTGACGACTCCCCGGTACTTGCCGTAGTAGCTGCCGTTGCTCATGGGACCACCACGGGGGTGAGGGTCATGGTGCCTTCACGGCTGATGGTGAAGGACTGGGTGTAGGTGCCCTGCTGGAGGGTGTGGGTGACGCTCCGGACGTAGTAGAAGCCGTCGTAGGACAGCCCGGCGCCCCGCACCCCCACCAGCCTGCGGGCCCGGAGCGCCGTCCCGTACCGCCGGGCGTCGAGTTGCCCCTGCCCCGTCACGGGATCCGGCGCTCGGGTGGAGGCGGCCAGGGACGAAGTGGCGGCCTCGGCGGGATTCTGGTTCGCCGACCTCCGCAGGAGCTCCTTGCGCCGGGCGGGGATGGGGGAGGCGGCCAGCGGCGGGACCCGGAGCGGCGGGAGGGAGGGGATGGGGATGGAGGTCTTGGTGATGGGCTCCACCACCTCGCTCTCCGTCTCCACCGGCGCCATCCCGTCGGCGGCGAACGAGAGGGACTCCACGTTGGTGGCGGAACCCATGTCCACCGAGAGGGCGGGCTGGGGGAGACCCAGGCGGTTCTCGGGACCCCAGTAGGCGGTGCTCGCCCCCACGGTGAGAGGCTCCACGTAGAAGACGTAGCCGTTGCGGTCCGCCAGCCGTCGGATGAAGGCCAGGTCCGTCTCGTGCTGCCGGGAGACGCGGAGGAGCTCGATGGGGACGTCGGTGGTGGGCGTGACGGCCGGGACCAGCCCGTACTGGGCCTGGGACGCGATGAGCTGCGTCACCACCAGCCAGTCCGGCTGGTTGGGGTAGGACTCGTTCTTCTCCTCCAGGTCCAGCATCAGGCTCACGTCCTTGCCCTTCACCCGGAGGGTGGAGCGGCCGGGCTCGTTGCTGGGCGCCACCTCGTGGTGGGTGATGATGCCGTCGATGAGCACCTCCGGGACCACCCCGAAGGCCACCGCCACCACCACCCGGTTGAAGAGGTCCAGGGCGCCGCTCTGCAGGACCGTGTAGTCCATGAGCCCGCCCTTGGAGAGGTTGAAGGTGAGCTGGAAGGCGTCTCCCTGATCGGCGTCGCTGGTGACCTCCACCTGCTCCAGCGCACGCGTCACCTCCGGTCCCGCCGGGAGGGGGACCGTCGCTCCGGCGAAGAGGAGGAGTCGGGTGCCGAGGGTGCCGTCGAGCATGGAGTCCGGGGGTCAGAGTCGGGGGAGGGCGATGCGGATGCGGGCGCCTACCTCGTCCGTCAGCTCGGACGGGTGGAGGGCGGCGTTGGCGTCGCACACCCGCCAGAACTGGAGGGGATCGTCGAGGTAGCGGGCCGTGATGTTGTCCAGGCGCTCGCCCTCGGCCACCAGGTGCTCGGCCAGGACTTCGGCGTCGGCGGCGGGGGGCGGAAGGAGCCGGCGGCGGAGGTAGCGGAGTTCCCGGACGGCGCCGTCCGCTTCCTCCACCGGGTGGGTGGAGGTCTCGACGCCGTGGTACCGACTGGTGCGGTCGAACATGTCAGCCTCCCACCGAGACGTTCACGGAGCCGGAGATGGCGCCAGCCACCTGGGAGACGCCGCCGATGGTGGCCATCCCCTCCTTGATGATCTGGTTGGCCATGTACAGCGCCCCTCCGGCGCTGGCCAGGCCCAGGTCGTGGTAGCTCAGGACGCTCATGGTCAGGGTCACCTCCGCCACGATGGGATTCAGGTCGGGATCGAAGTGCTGTTCGTCCACGGTGAGGCTGGCGATGCGGACGGGGAGGACGCGCTTGAGTCCCCAGTAGAAGAGGGTCAGGGGCGCCTCCGGCGGGATGACCTCCACCGCCCCGGCGGCCTTCAGTACCTCGTTGGTGATGACGGCCACCGACTTCGGGTAGAGGAGCATCTCCAGCGAGGCCAGGGTGGGATACAGCCCCATGGCCCCGGCGAGGGCGTCTCCCTGCTCGAGCTGGTCGGCGGCGTCCAGCTCGATGGTGACCGAGATCTCCTCCTTCGGAGGCGCCTTGATCCGCAGCGCCTCGCCCTGGCTCCCGTCCTGGCCGCTGGTCTGGGCGGTGAGGGTCCGGGAAAGGCTCTCGGGGTTGTACTGGAAGACGATGACGCTGGCCAGCGGGTTGAACTTGTCGAGCCCGATGATGGCGCCCTTGTGCACCTTGGGCGAGCGGGGGAAGCCGGTCATGGACGGTCCTCGTCGTGGGGTTCGGGTCGGATCATGGTCGGGCCTGGTCGCAGCAGTCTTCGCACGAATCCAGGAGTCGATATCCACAGGCGATGCCTTCGACGTCGGCGATGAAATCCTCCATCTCCGCACCGCAGGGGCCTCCGAGTGCGTCGCAGATGTAGTCGGCGATCTCCTTGCCGGCCCCTGCGATGAGCGCCACTACATCTCCGACGACGGGTGTGCCGCACCACGTGGTGATCTTGCAGGAGACGAAGCAGTGCAACCACTTGTCGCTCTTGTTGGGATAGTCGTCCAGCGCCTGGTCGTAGTGGTACTTGATGCAGAGCGCGAGGGCGATGATGGCGGCGCCCACGGCGGCCAGCGCAGGGCCGCCTCGCTGGAGCTGAGCGGAGGAGGCGGGCCCTCCGTCGGCGGCGCCCTGTTGGACGACGTGGGTGAGTTCGTGGGCCAGAAGCGCCATCCCCTCCGTCGTCTGCGGCCGGTACTCGCCGGCCCCGAAGACCACGTCCCCACCCACCGTGTAGGCCCGGGCATCCACCGCGCGGGCGGAGCGGGCCGCAGGGTCGTCGGTATGGATGCGGACCCCCGCGAAGTCGTGGCCGAGGCGGGCCTCCATGTTCGTGCGGGTGGCGTCGTCCAGGGGTCGACCGGGAGCCGAGAGGACCTCGTCCACCACCGGGGGAGCCTCGAACCCGGTCTCCAC
>CAKZOQ010000030.1 GCA_937136445.1 uncultured Gemmatimonadota bacterium | reverse complement strand
GAGCGTTCCGCGGGAGGGCGAGGCCCAGGAGAGCTCCCAGTAGCGCCGAGGGTCCCCGACCCGCCCGGACTGGCCCGTCGAGCCATGTCCCCGCCCGGCGTACACCGTCATCATCGACCCGGGGGGGAGCACCCGCACCCTCCGGTGGAAGGTCCCCGGAGCCGGCACGTAGCCATACGCCAGGTAATGGGGGAAGGCCGCAGGATCCAGCTCGCCGTCGAACCAGGGCAATGACCGCAACGCCTTGATCTCCGAGGCGAAAGCGAACCGGCCGGCCGTCTCCGTCCAGAAGAGGGGCTTCTTTCCGGCGCGGTCCCGTCCCAGGAAGAGGCTGCCGCGACCCTCGTCCCAGACGCCGAAGGCGAACATGCCGTCCAGCCGGTGGGGCAGTTCCTCGCCCCACTCCTCCCACCCGTGCACCAGCACTTCGGTGTCGCTCCGGCTGGCGAACCGGTGACCCCGGGCTTCGAGCTCGGAGCGCAGCGCCTGGAAGTTGTAGATCTCGCCGTTGAAGACCGCCTGCACGGATCCGTCCTCGTTGGCCATGGGCTGATCTCCGGTGTGGAGATCGATGACCTTGAGACGGCTGTGCCCCAGCGCACAGGCCCCGGAGTCGGCCACCCAGGCGTCCTGGCCATCGGGGCCCCGGTGCCGCAGGGCGAAGGCCATGGCCCGGGCCTCGTCGGAGCTGCACGGGGGTCGCCCGGGATCCAGGCGGACGAATCCGGCGAGACCGCACATCAGCGGGTCGTCAGGAGACGCGCTGCGAAGGGTGCACGGCGCTGCGAAGGCTCTCCCTCGCTCGTCGGCGACGCTCCCGTTCCGCCTCGCGACGGGCTCGGAGGCGCGTCAGGAGGTGCCAGATCCCGATGGAGCAGAAGATGAACATGAGAGGGAGGACCTGGCCGCGATGGCGATAGGCGGTCCCCACGTTCGATTCCACCATGGCGTAGGCCACCGTGACCATGAGAAGCACCGAGAGCGGCACCGTGAAGGCCCGCACCTGCCGGCGGAGGATCAGGAGGGCTCCCCAGACGCCGAAGGGAAAGATGGCCCACCAGAGCATGGTCTCCGGGAGGGTGATGGCCTGGAGTGCCGACCCGATGTCCCAGGGGAAGGGTGCCAACAGGAAGTACGCCAGCCCTATGGGCAGGTAGCTGATGGCACCGGCGGTCGTGGAGACGTCCGCCCCCGTTCCGTACGCCGAGCCGGCCCCCATCTGGAAGCTCTCCCGCAGGGCCTGAGCCCGCTCCAGCGTCGGCTCTCCGGTGAGCGACCCGCCCAGCCCCAGGCTCTGGAAGGCGATGGTCACCGCCACCAGCATCACCGAACCCGCGGCCAGGGAGCGCACGGGCGACCGGCTCCGCCCCATGAGCACCCCCGCCGCCCCGGCGATCCCCACCAGGGAGGTGAGGTACTCCCGGAAGAGGGTCAGGATGGCAAGGCTCACGAAGGCGCCCACCAGCGCCGCCAGCTCCGTCTTCCGCTGCATCCGCACCAGGAAGTACACCGCGCTCACCACCGCCAGGATCGTGGGACCCTCGCGGATGTTCAGCGTGGACCAGAGGATGAGGGAGGGAAAGAGAACGGAAAAGCCGGCGGAGATCCGGGCGACCCGTGGCTCGTCGGGCAGCAGGATCCGCACGACGTTGTAGATGGGGATCGCCGTCCAGACCGAGAAGAAGATGTTCAGGACGGCCGGGGCCACCTTGGCCTCGCCGAAGACGGCGAAGAGGCCGGCGTTGATGGCTGGGTACCCGACCTGGAGGGTGTCGCGGAGCTGTCGTGGGAGGGGCGTCCCCTGGGTCCAGTGGTTCAGGAGGGAGCGACCCCACGACTCGTAGGTGAGCTGGTCCGGGGCGAAGAGGTACGGCCCGATGGTCTCGTGGATGAGGGTGAAGACGAGGAACCGGGCCGCCACCCCGAGCAGCATGAGGTTCAGGAGGAAGCGGAGGTCCTCCTCGGGGTCCTGCATCCGTGCCAGGAGGAAGGTGGCCACGATCCCCAGGAAGCCCAGGATGGGCACGGCCAGGGTGGACGGCGTCCCCAGAAAGGTGAAGGACGCCACGGCGACCCCCACCACCGCGAGGAGGGGGGCCGGAGCCAGGATGCCGAGGCGTTTGGCCTTCATGTGGGGACGTGGGGACGCGACGAACGGGTGCGGGCACCCTCACCGGAAGGCGGGCACCCAGTTTCCGAAGCTACCCGAGAATCTGCGGGGAGGTCAATTTCCCGGAGGGCGCCCGGCGGGCCGTGGCTCGACCCTCAGGGGCCTCGCGCCGCAGGCCTCGAGCTGCGCCGGACCCGGCACCCGTGGGTCGTCCAGCCCGCGAGGCAGGAATCGCACGGCACGACCCGCCGCGACCAGCGCCCGGCACGCCGCGAGGTCCGGCAGGTAGGCCACCAGGGTGACGCCGTCCTCCGCTCCCGCCCCGTCGGAGGATCCCCCCACCCCGGCCACCCGGAGCTCCGGTCCCCGGAATCCTGTCACCACCACCGCCTCCGCGGGAAGACGTCGGATCGCGCCGGTCCACTCCTGGACCTCCCGGGCCGCCCCCACCCGGGCCGCCTGGTGCTCCAGGAGCGGGCCCGTCCCCACCCCCCCCC
>CAKZOQ010000029.1 GCA_937136445.1 uncultured Gemmatimonadota bacterium | reverse complement strand
ACGGCCCGACCCCCGAGCATCTTCGGCGGACGTTTCCAGGGCGGCTCGCGACGCCCCCGACGGGCGGTCGTCAGCCCACGGGTGTGATGGTGACGCGGATGCGGGCGTCCACCGCGCCGTAGCTGTACCCGTCGTCCACCTGGCGGACGTCGCCGTTCTCGGTGGTGCCGGTGTCGGGCCCGGGCTGACGGGGGGCCTGGAAGAGCCCCACCCCGGGGCGCTCGTTCACCTCGGTGCCGGCGTCCCAGAGGAGGATCATCCCCGTGATGTCGCCGTTGACGGCGGTGCCTCCGGGGAAGAGGTCGATGCCCGGCTCCCCCGGCGCGAAGAAGAGGTCGTTGGACTGCACGTACATGGTGGCCAAGGAGAGTCGATCTCCGGGGACGGCCATGAGCTCGAAGCTGTAGCTGCCGCCAGGCGTGAGCGGTCCGGGTCCGGAGGCTCCTTCGGGCGTGTTGAAGGCGCCGGCGGAGCTCACCCCCGCGTCGCTCCCCAGGGAGGCGACGAGGCCGCTGGGGTCTCCGTCCTCGGCGATGGCCTCCAGGCCGACGCCGTAGTCCGGCTGGCCGGCGGCGAAGAGGACCGAGGCCTCCTGATGGACGGCCCAGGCGCCGGGTGAGAGGATGCCGGTGACGCCGGTGCGTCCCCCGAGCTCACTCGCCAGGTCGCCGGGGGTGCCGTCCTCGGCGATCCCCTCCAGGCCCTGGCCCCGGTCCGGCTCCCCGGCGGTGAAGATGGGGTCGGCGCCGGAGTGAACCACGAAGACGCCGGGCGAGAGGGGCACCGGATGCATGGCGCCGTCCGAGGTGGTGAGGGTCTCCGCCGTGCCCACGTTCTCGATGCGCGCGGTCCACCTCGTGGGGCCGTCGCTGCTGAGGGTCACCCGAAGGACCTCCTCCACCGCAGGGAGGTTGTCGTAGACGTCGGGAGCCAGCCGGACGTCGGTGTCGGGGTCGACGGGCCCGCTGTCCGGACCGCTCTGGCGGATGACCTGGTTCTCACCGAGACCCGGCTCCTCGTTGATCTCGGTGCCGCTGTCCCAGAGGAGGACCTGACCGGTGACGTCCCCGGTGACCTGCGACCCGTCCTCGTTCCAGAGGGCGATGCCGTCGCCGTCCGGCGCATAGAAGAAGTCGTTGGACTGGACCATCATCGTGACGAAGGAGAGGCTGGCTCCCGGAGGCGCGGAGAAGCTGAACTCGTAGATCCCACCCGGCGTGAGGGGACCCGGCGCCGCGGCTCCGGCCGGGGTGTTGAAGACCCCGCTGGCTGCGAAGTCGTAGGCCGCCGAGACGTTCTCCACCGTCACCTGGAAGGTCGTTTCCTCCACCATGGGCGGCATCATGGGGTCCTCCTCGTCGTCACAGGCCCCCAGTCCCAGCACCGCCAGTGCCAACACGCTCCAGAGATTCCATCGCTTCGTCATGGCTCGTCCCTCGTCGTAGTGCGCTCCGACCTAGCGGCGCGAGTCGCCGGGGTCGTACGCCGCTTTGAAGGGACAACCTTCGTGCCATGGGTCGTACGGGGCGGGCCAACGTCCGGAACACGTTGGCGCACAACGGATAAGGTGGCCTCAAGAAGGGCACGCGAGGCCGTCGGGGGGCGTTTCAGGAAACGCTGCCGAGGAGCGTTGAAACACCCGGTGAAACACCGACCGGGGGGTCGGCGCGGGCCGGACGACGCGAGGGCCGGGCGTCAGCCCTCCACCCGGGGGTCGGATTCCGGCGGGGCGGGTCCGTCGGGATCGCCGGGTCCGGGTTCGGATCCCAGCTCCTCCAGCGAGGGCGGACGGGCCTCCACCGCTCGGGTGTTCCGGAACCGCATGGCTCCGTAGACGAACTCCTTGCTCACCCGGGCCCCGATCCAGACCGCGGTGATGAAGGTGGCGATCCAGGCCAGGGGGATGAGGTCCGCCGAGGGCCGGATGGTGAACCAGACGTACATCCCCAGTCCGCCGGCGAAGACGAAGCCCAGGAGCCACCCCCACTCGCCAGCCCGCTCCCGTGCCTTCGTCTGGCATTCGTCACACCAGAGGAGCCGGTCGAGCTCCATGACGTCGTAGACCTGGAGGCACCGGATGCACGTGACGTCGCCCTCGGGATAGCGATCCCGCCAGGTGACCCTCCGCTCCGACATGCTCCTCCAGGCTCCGGGTAGGGGTCAGTCCAGCGCCTGGAGCACCGCGTCCGTGAAGTCCTCGGTGCCGTGGTTTCCACCCATATCGGGCGTACGTACTTCCGCGGCCTGGAGGACCGAACCCAACGCCGAGCGGATGCGCGCCGCCGGCTCCGGCTGTTCCAGATGCTCGAGCATGAGGCACGCCGAGAGGGTCAGCGAGGTGGGATTGGCCACCCCTTGGCCGGCGATGTCGGGGGCCGAGCCGTGGACTGCCTCGAACATGGCGGCATCGTCCCCGATGTTCGCCGCCGGCGCGAAGCCCAGTCCGCCCACGAGACCGGCCATGAGGTCGGAGAGGATGTCGCCGAACATGTTCTCCATGACCAGGACGTCGAAGTCGTGGGGGTTCAGGACGAGCTGCATGGCGGTGGCGTCGATGATCCGGTCCTCCCAGACGATGTCCGGGTAGTCCTGGGCCACCTTGTGCCCCACCTCCACGAAGAGGCCCTGGGTGTACTTCAGGATGTTGGCCTTGTGGGCCAGCGTCACCTTCTTGCGGCCGTTGCGCTTGGCGTATTCGAAGGCGTAGCGGCAGATGCGCTCGGCCCCGAAGCGGGTGATGATCATCACCGACTCGGCGGCGGCCTTCGGATCCCCCTCCATGCCGATGTAGTGCTCCACCCCGACGTAGAGCCCTTCGGTGTTCTCCCGGATGAGTACGAGATCGATGTCCTGGTACCGGCCGCCGGGGAGGATGGTCTCCACGGGCCGGACATTGGCGTAGAGGTCGAACTCCTTGCGGATGGCCACGTTGATGGAGCGGAAGCCCGTCCCCGACGGAGTCGTCAGGGGACCCTTGAGGGCCACCCCCGTCGCCTCGATGGAATCCAGCGTCTCCTGGGGGAGCGGGTTGTTCTTGCTCTTCAGAGCGGCAACGCCGGCGACCTGCTCGTCGTACTCCAGCTCGGCACCGGAGCGGTCCAGGATGGTGCGGGTGGCCCGGGTGACCTCGGGGCCGATCCCGTCGCCGGGAATGAGGGTGATGGTCTTCGCCATGAAGGGACGTAGGGGGATGGGAGGCACAGGCCGACGACGAAGGAGGGCTTCGCCGGGGCGCCGGAGTCAGCGCTGCATGTACCGGGGATTGTACTCGAATTCGGCGTGCTCTTCACCCCATTCCACCAGATCCTCCAGCAGGGTGACCCGCTCCGTTCCGTCCCGCCGGGCACGCCCCGTGATGTTCAGCGCCCGCCGCCACTGGACGCCGGTGAGAGCGTCGTGGGCCAATGTGGCCCGGGCCACCTCGGTGCCGTCGGGGAGCTGGGTCACCACCCGGACTCCTGCGAGGCCCGGGTAGTCCTCGAAGAGCTGGAAGGTGGGCTCCGTGAAGAGGAGGATGTAGGGTCCCACCTTGGCCCAGAGCCGACCGCCCCGACGGAGCTGGTCCGACGACTGGGTGATGCGCACCTCCGCCACGTTCCCACTGATCCGCGCCTCCAGTCCACCGGGGTAGACGTAGGCCGCCTCCACCTGCTCCGCCTCCGGAAGGGCGAGCTCGGTGCCGGTGCCCTCGCTGCAGCCGCCCAGGGCCAGGGCCAAAGCGGCGGCCAGGGCGGGGAGGAGACGGCGTGGGGTCGGGGGCGCGGTGCTCATCGTGCTCGTTCTCACGGGTGAAAGGCGCGTCCTCCGTCGGCGAGCGGGTCCGTGTAGGGAGCGTCGCATCCGGAGGTCAGGGCGATGCATACCAGAGCAATGATCGGGCCAGCGCCTCCACGGAGGACGCCAGGATGGAGGGATCGGAAGGATCGCCCGGAAGGCCCTCTTCCACTCCGTACCAGAGGACGCGCCCCGTACGAAGGGCGAGGAGGGCCGCCTCGACCCGGATCACCGCGGCGCCGGTGGTGTCGGGTCGGCTGGTGGCCCGGACCGGGAGGAGCACCACCTCGGCGTCCACCAGGGCCCCCAGCCGCCGGAGCTGACCATACAGAGGATCCCCGACCCGCCGGACCTCTCCGGCCAGGAAGGCACCCACCGGGAGACCTCGGGCATCGGCGTCCATCGCCGGCGCCCGGGAGAGCGCCTCGTCCACCTCGTCCGGGGCGACCCATCCCACCTCGCCGGCGCGCTCCTGGAGGTGAAAGAGGAGCTCGGCATCGGGGGTTCCGCGGAACCCCCGCACCTGTTGGAACGGGAGGACCATGACCGTGCGGCCCCGCAGGTCCGGAGCCGTGCCCTGGGTGGAGCCGGGCTCGGGAGGCGGGGCGGTCTGGCAGGCCGTCCCGACCAGGGCCAGGAACGAGGTCCCCAGGAGAAGCCGAACCGTGCGCCGGGCGGCGCCCCTCAACCTCGGGTCCCGGAGGGCTCGACCCCGCGGTCGCTGGAGGGCTCCTCGTCGGCATCCGAGGCCACCTCCGTCGCATCACCCTCCTCGGCGTCCAACTCCAGCGAGGCCGAGTTGATGCAGTAGCGGAGGCCGGTGGGCTCAGGCCCGTCGGGGAAGACGTGGCCCAGGTGGCCGCCACAGGAGGCGCAGAGCACCTCCGTGCGCTTCATGAAAAGGCTGCGATCGCTCTCCTCGGCCACGGCGTCGTCGCGGACCGGCTCCCAGAAGGAGGGCCACCCCGTCCCCGACTCGTACTTGGTCTCGGAGCTGAAAAGGGGCTCGCCGCAGCCTCGACAGCGATAGAGGCCGTCGGCCTTCTCGTTCCAATACCTGCCGGTGAAGGCACGCTCGGTGCCCTTCTTCCGGAGAACGCGGTACTCCTCGGGGGAGAGCTTCGTCCGCCAGTCCTGGTCCGTCGTCTCGCGCTCGTCGTCGCCGCTGCCGGCCATGCGTCCGCCCTGGGTCTGCCCTGCCCCGGGCCCACGACGGAGCGACTCTCCGCCGGGTTCCGGATGGGTATTCGGGATCGGCAGGAGGTACACCGGAGGTCCGCAACGGGGTTCCGCGGTTCCAGACCCTTGCCCTCCCTTCAGAGAGCTGCCATCCTACCCCTACCTTACACTTCTATATAATAGCGCCCGAGCCCCGATCATGCCTCGACCTCCTGGAATGGGAACCCTCCAGATCCTCGCCGCCATTCGGGATGGCGCCACCTACGGGCTGGACATCGTAGCCCATACCGGTCTCCCCTCGGGCACCGTCTATCCGACGCTGGGCCGACTCGGGGATCGGGGGTGGGTCGACTCGGAGTGGGAGGACGAAGCCGAGGCGAAGGCCCAGGGGCGTCCCCGGAGACGGCACTACCGCCTCACCCCCGAGGGAGCGCGAACGCTGAGGGAGGCCGCCCGCCGGATGCGCGTGCGGGCCGCCTCCCTGGATCCGGCCTGGGCCGGGGAGGGTCGGACGTGAGACTCGGTCACCACCTGGCCCGCGGGATCGTCCAGGCCGCCGCCCTCCTGGTCCCCCGCCCCCACCGAGGCGAGTGGCGCGCAGAATGGATGGCGGAGCTGGTCGCCCTTCGGGACCATCCGCGGGGTCATCCGGGTCGCCCCGGAGACTACCCTTCCCCGGTGCCCTTCGCCCTGGGCGCCCTCCCCCACGCCTGGGACGTGAGACGCCGGCACGCCCCGCAACGGGCCGCGGCCGCCGACCTCCGGATCGCCCTCCGGAGCTACACCCGCCGCCCGGGGTTCGCCCTGATGGTGGTGCTGACCCTGGCGCTGGGTATCGGCGCCACCGGCGCCGTCTATTCGGTGGTGGACGGCCTCCTCTTCCGGCCGGCGGCGGGGGTGGAGGATCCCGGCCGTCTGGTACAGATCGCCCGGAGCTACGACCAGGACCCGCGGTGGGATTCCTGGTCCTGGCCGGCCTACCGCCTCCTGGCCGCCGAGTCGCGGACCCTCTCGGAGGTCGCCGGCTCCCAGCGGAGCACCGTGGTCCTGGGGCGGGGAACCGACGCCGTCTCCATCCCGGCGGAGATGGTCACCGGAACCTACTTCGGCCTCCTGGGCGTTCGGCCCCACCTGGGCCGACTCCTCGGGCCCTCCGACGACCTCCGTCCCGGTGAACACGCGGTCCTGGTCCTGAGCCACCGGCTCTGGGTCCGACGCTACGGCGCCGATCCCGGGATCGTGGGGCGGACGGTGGCGCTGGGTGCGCAGCCCCATGAGGTGGTGGGGGTGGCCCCCCCGGCGTTCGTCGGGCTGGAGACGCTGGCCCGCCGCCCCGAGGTGTGGCTGCCGACCATGCAGCACCCCGGCTGGTACGGCCAACTCCCCTTCGAGGAGTGGGGGTCGAGCTGGATCGATCTGGTGGGCCGGATGGCGGAGGGCGCCACGCTCGCGGAGGTCCGGACCGAGGCCAGCCTGCTCAGCACCCGGCTCCGAGCCGCCTGGGAGGGACACGAGGGGATCCGGGTCCTGGTGGCGGGCTCGCCGGGCATGAGCCCCGAGGACCGTCGCGAGGCGCGCCGGGCCTCGTGGCTCCTCCTGGGCATCGTCCTGACCGTGCTCCTCCTGGCGTGCAGCAATGTCACGAACCTCTTCCTGGCCCGGCACGAAGCCCGCCGCCAGGAGCTTGCCATCCGCGGCGCCCTGGGGGCCGGACGGCGTCGGATCGTGGCCCTGCTGGTACGCGAGTGCCTCCTCCTGGCCGGCGTGGCCACGGTTCTGGCACTGGCTCTGCTGCACGGCGCCTCCGGGCTCCTCCCCAGTCTCGTTCCGTACCCGGTCTCCATTTCGCTGGCGCCGGACGGAGCCGTCTGGTTGCTCACGGTCGTCACAGGCCTCGGCGCAGGGCTCCTCTGCGGCGCTATCCCTGCCTGGCTCCGGGTCCAGGGCGAGGGCCAGCGACTGATGCCGGGTCCCAGGGAGCGAGGCTCGGTCCGGTTCGGTCGCCTCCGCGACGGCCTGGTGGTCCTCCAGCTCGGCATGTCGGTGGCGCTGGTGGCCTCGGCGGCGCTCCTGGGCCGGAGCCTGGCCAACGCCCGCACCGCCCAGCCCGGCTTCGAGCCGGCGGGGCTGGCCGCCGCCTTCGTGGACGTGGAGGGCACCGGCCGATACGAAGACCAGGCCGACGGCCTCGAGCTCATGGAGCGGGTGCGGGCCGAGGCGTTGGATGACCCTCGCCTCCAGGCGGTAGCGGTGGCCGACCAGGCACCCATCGTCGGCGGTCACTCCCGGGCCACCGTTCGGCCTGCGGACCGGCCGGACCATCCGGGCTTCGAGGCGGAGCGGATCCTGGTGGGCGACGGCTACTTCGAGACGCTGGGGATTCCCCTCCTGGAGGGCCGGAGCTTCCGCCCGGAGGACGACGGGGGGGAGCCGGTGGCGGTGGTGAACCGGGCCCTGGCCGAGCGGTTCTGGCCCGGGGAATCGGCGATGGGTCGCCGACTCGAGGGTACCCCCGGACGCCGGGTGGTGGGGGTGGTGGGCAACGTCCAGATGCGCACGCTCCGCCGCGCCGGCAACCCCGGCGTCTACCTCCCGCTGGCCCAGGTCTACCGGGGCCGGATGGTCCTGCACGGCCGCGGAGGGGTAGCGGCCCCGCACATCCGGCAGGCGCTGGTGGAGGCGGTGGGGCGGACCGACCCGGAGCTGCCCGTGTCCTCCGCGGTCTCCTTCCCCGCCGCCCTGGCGGAGTCCATGGGGGAGACCCGCACCGTAGCCCGCCTGGTCACCGTCTTCGGGGCCCTGGCCCTCCTCCTGGCGGCGCTGGGCCTCTACGGGCTGGTTTCCTTCACCGTGTCCCGGCGGATGCGGGAGATGGGGATCCGGAAGGCGCTGGGAGCTCCTTCCGCCTCGCTGGTGCGGCTGGTGGTCCGCCACGGCATGTGGCTGGGTGTGCTGGGAATCGGGGTGGGGATGGTCTTCGCATGGATGGCCAACCGTGGGCTCGCGCGGCTCCTCTACGGCATCGACGCCGGGAACCCGGTGGTCCTGGGCCTCACCGCCGCCACCCTCCTCGGCACCGTCCTCTTCGCGTCCTGGATCCCGGCGCGGCGTGCCGGGCGGGTGGATGCCGGAGTGAGCCTCCGGGAGTAGGGGGTGGGCCGCCCCGGCGTGGTTGACACACCTGGGCCTGCACCACCCATTGTGCCTCCCCCGCGTACCTGCGCCGCCTCCATCCCTCGCCCTCGCCCCGGAGCCCGCCATGTCCGAATCCGCCGTCCGTCACGTCCGTTGGGACGACCTCCCCAAAGAGCGGGTCACCGACGACATCCATCGGCGCCTCATCACCGGCGACGACATGATGATCGCCCACGTCTATCTCGACAAAGGTGCCATCGTCCCCACCCACAGCCACCACAACGAGCAGATCACCTACATCCTTGAGGGTGCGCTCCACTTCTGGATCGGCGAGGGCGACGAGGTGGAGGAGCTGGTCGTGGGCGCTGGCGAGGTCCTGCACATCCCCGCCCACGTACCCCACAGGGCCGAGGCGTTGGAGGACACCTTCGACGTGGACGTCTTCAGCCCGCCCCGCCAGGACTGGCTGGACGGGAGCGACTCCTACTTCCAGAACGAGGACTGATGTCCATCTCCTCGACTCGACGGCCCGGGAGCCGCTGACCCATGGATCTTGGACTGGAGGATCGGACGGCCCTGGTGTGCGGTGCCAGCGCCGGGCTGGGCAAAGCCATCGCACGGGCCCTCTCCCGGGAGGGGGCGGCGGTGGCCATCTGCTCCCGATCGCAGGCGCGGGTGGACGCCGCCGCCGAGGAGATCACCGGGGAGACGGGCGGGCGGGTGGTGGCCCTGGAAGCCGACCTCACCGAACCCGACGAGGTGAAGGCGGTGGTGGCCGCCGCCGTGGAGGCGCTGGGACACCTGGACATCCTGGTGACCAATACCGGCGGCCCCCCGGCGGGCCCCTTCGAGAGCCACGATGCCGA